>JAYYHM010000431.1:0-3476 GCA_036148415.1 Planctomycetota bacterium | reverse complement strand
GGAGCAAGTGACATCTAAGGAAGGGCTGAGTTCGGAAACATGACGCAAAAATACAGCTGCGGCGCGTATTGCTCCTCGCGTCCGGTCGGTAAGTGCGACTTCTGACATCCCAGATCGCATATCCACATCTGGTATCGACTTGGAAACAGCGTACGAAACTTTCACCCCCGCTTCATCGCGACAGAGATCTGCGATTTCTTCACGAATCATTGAGTCTTGCTGACCAAAGAAATCGCCCAGCCATCGAAGTATCAAGTCACTCCAGTCTGAAACCGTTTTCGCCTCGGTGAGAAAGGGATGCAATAATCGCAAAACCAAGTCTCTTAGCTCCAAAAGCTTTGGAAAATGATCAATCGCAACTTCCGGCACCGTATCATTCACTCGAACAGGAAAATGGTTCGCCATGAATTGATCTAATTGAGTATGCCAACTGTCACTCTCGTGTGACGAAGGTTGATCGAGTTTTTCTGTCAACCATTGATGTAGATGATGATGACGCACCAATGCGGCTAGAGATTGCCAGGTTCCACGAGCTATGAAGTGACTCGTAAGTTGCAGTAAACGCCCCACCGAGGTGTCTCTGGTCAGCCAACCAAGATTCCGATGCACTTGAACACCACAACCTCTAAGTTCCATTTCAATGGGTGCTACGTGTGAGTCATCTGTGACACCAATACTCACCTGATCGACCGTGTAGTCTGAAGCGAAGACGCGGACCTGAGATGCAACAGCTGCAGCTTGATCCATCATATCCCCCGCCGGGCAAAATGGCTCACTTGTCATCGTGAGTCGGTAATCTTTCCACTTTGCCGAAACAACGGAACCAAACTCGTTGAACAGATGAGAAAAATCCTCAGGGGCACCTATCATCGCAACAAGGTTCCTAGGAACAGAACGCAGCAATCCCAAAACTTCGTCACTTAAATCACTCGTTCCGATTAAAATCGTCAAGCGTTCAGCCTCACATCTACGCTCCACGAGCGCCGAAGATCGCTCATCGATCGGGTCTGCAAGGCTCGCCTCCCTCAACTCCTTCAAATAGACCTTGCGTATCCGTAAGAGCAAATCCCAACGTGCTCGCTCAACACCATTAGTCGCTAAAGCTTGCACCTGTCGAAAATCCAATCGTTGCGAAGACAAATCCAATGCTAACTCGCTGAGCTTCCCTGCGAATTCGAACCATGGAACAAGTGATTCTTCGGGCGGAGCGCCTGAGGTCAGTGATTTCAACTCATCTGATGAGAATGTTCTCAGTGCGCGTGCCCACGCGAGAGTTTGCTCAAAATCAGAAGCCAACCTCGCTGATGGAGTGTAGAGATGATCTGTTAATTGACCCACGGTCATCATTCTCGGAAGCTTCAAGGCAAGTCCGCCTTCTGCAGCATTCTTTTTCAATAAAGATCGTAGTCGTCGGCAGCTGTGTAATGAGGGTAAAACGCAATCCACAGCGGATAGATCGAATTGACTCCCTTTTGCGAATCGTTGCCGTAACTCTGCAGAAACCCTATCCAGCAGCGGTTGATCCCAACCGAGATAGACGGATTCACAAGACTTTGAAAAGAGCTCCACAGTCTTAATTCCCCAAACCCATATCCATAATCATATTCTCCAAATACAGGACTCAGAGTATGTCCTGACCTCTAGGCAGTATTTTAACCATTCTAACGATTCTGCTGAATATATGGCCAAATATTGCCGATGAAACGGAGAGGGTGAGATGGGTCGTTAAAGAAGCGCTGATGGAGTCGCGCGGATGATATTCTGGTTTTTCAGATTGGCGAGAAAGCTGCAGCGAGCAATAGCGGCCGACCGTCAGCCAAAACTCTTAGCTCGGGGAATTGCGGCCGGATTTGTTGTCGGTTTGGTTCCAGCAGGAAATCTTATTAGCCTCAGCATAGCGATTTTCATCTTCTGCCTCAGGATGAACCACGCAGTCGCGGCGATCACCGCTATCACTATCTCGCTTGCTGCTCCAATTGCGGATCCGATCACTCATTGGTTGGGCACTCAAATCTTGAGTGCCCCCCACCTCGCTCCTCTTTTATCGAATCTGTGGCAACAACCACTGATACCTTGGGCCGAAATCAACAACTCGGTAGTCACAGGAAGTCTAGTGCTGGGCTTGGTTATCTATCTCCCACTTCAACGTGGAGCCGAGACAGTTTTCGAGTGTTTCATCGACGATGAGCCGGAGATGCCAGCAATGAAAGATGTACTGGACAAAGAGAGCAAAACATCTTGTAAAACGGTTATTAACTCGGATGGCTCCCGTCGTGAATCGGATAGAAGCAAGGAGACGGTGCAGCTTATGCCCGGTTCTAGTTTCAGCCATCCGACAACTATTGCCCACCGAATACTCCAACCCCTTGAATCGCAGACCAGCACAGCGGGAAAATCAGATCAGAATCTTCAAGCGCTCCTCAAGCGTTTGAAAGCTCAATCTAAGAGGCAGGCCTCATGATTAGGTGGAACTATCTGTTACCAAGGCTCGTTATCCTTATTTTGGTAATCTTGTCGATCCGGATAGCAGCAAATCCAGTCTTCAAGATCACTCTGACGACATCCTTGGAGACAATGTTTAATGCGCAAGTGGAGATTGATAAATCTGAAATCAATTTTTTTCCACCGCAGATCAGCATCTCTAGGATCGAAATAGCGGACCCGAGAAAGGACAAAGGAAATAGCAATCTAATCAAAGCAGATGAAATAAAGCTCCATCTTGATTTAGATTCACTGCTTCACCGCGAATTGGTCATCAATGAAGCATCGATCCATGGCATCTTACTGGATTCCGATCGCGAGAGATCGGAAAGCCTTCTTGATGAGGATAAGAACCCGAAAAGCCAGATGGATTCCTCATCCGTGAATTTGCTCGCCGCTCTCTCTGACATCGGCGCACAAGCGAAAAAGTTGGCCAACAAAGAAATCGCTGAGCTACAGATCACACAGGAGATGCTTCGGATTCGACAAGCATGGACAGAGGACTTTTCCAATCTCCAAGAACAAATAAGAAACGTTGAGCAAAGTGCAATTGCGCTGGTCAACGAAAGAGACCCTCTTAGTAATCCTCTTCGGACGTTTGAAACGATTGAGACAACTTTAAAAGAGCTCCAAGGAAAACAAAGAAGTCTGTTATCCATTCATAAGAAAATCAAAAATATCCCGAAGAAGATCCAGCAGGACAAACAAGTCTTACTGCAAGCGAAAAACGATGATCAGAGGGATCTCCGCGAACAGCTCCCGCTTCCGTCCCTTCGGACAGAAACAATCACCAATGCAATGCTTGAGGAGGCATCTCTACAATTGGTAGAGGAAGCCACTGACTACCTGCAATACGGTCAGAAAATAGCGGCCTACACAGTCGTGCCGCCGAAGACCTCGCGACATCGCGGAACCAACTTTGCTCTCGCACCCGATCAAGAGCAATCCCCCATCATGAATCAATGTGAAATCTCTGGGCACCTGAGACATCGTGG
>JAYYHM010000430.1:0-4662 GCA_036148415.1 Planctomycetota bacterium | reverse complement strand
CAGGGTCATCTCAAGTGCCCGGTTGAACAACCGCAACGCATCCCTCTCTCTAATCTTTGGCTATCGGTGCTCAACTGGTTTGGCTCAGAAAGAGATCGCTTCGGCAGGAGCACAGGCACTTTCTCCGCAATGAAAATTGGGTAATCGGTGGGCACCATGAAACTCGCAATCTTGTCGATCTGCATCGCTTTCGCCTTCCAATCAAGTGGACAAGCGAAGGAAGCCATCCATGCTTTTTTAAAGGTCCACTGTATCGAGTGCCATCGCGTGAGTGAGTCGAGCGGAGACCGCCGCTTTGACAACCTCCCCGATCGTATCGGAAGCACCAATGATCTAGAACGCTACCAAGAAATTGTTGATCAATTGAACCTTGGGGCGATGCCACCCGAAGATTCCCCACAGCCCACCGTTGAACAACGCAGCACGATGATTGCTCAACTAACGGAGATGATTGATAACGCCTACGGCGAGCTGAATCTATCTGGCGGACATGCAGTACTTCGAAGGCTGAACTCGTGGGAATACCGCCAGACACTTGGTGATTTGCTGGGAATTAACGTTGAGCACTGGGATCCCACCGAGAAATTCCCTCGCGAAGTGACTGTCGGTGGCCTTGATAACAATGGTAACTCTCTGGTCACCTCTGGGACTTTGATGGAACATTATTTTGCCTCATCTGAAGAGGCGATTGATCGTGCGACTCAGTTTCAGGAAAAGCCGCAAACAAGATTCTATCAACAAAAGTCACCGTTTTACTTTGAAGGTGACGAAGCGAAGGGACTGCCAAAACTTTTCCAAACGGGTCGTTTCCGTTGGATACCCAAAACACCTTACACCGACCTGCTCGGCCGCCATTACCGTGGAGGCCATTTAGGGTTCTTACCCCTCTTCCGTGAGGGAGGAGTTCCTCATAGCGGGATCTATCGTGTGCGTGTCAAAGCCGCGGCATTAGGTCGAACGCATGATTATGGTAAAGCCATTAGTGACTTCCGTAATGGAGACCCCTTGGTTCTGGAACTTGCAGCGGTAGACCGCCGAGGCAGTGTCACGAGCAATGGGAATGTGTCGAGAATGAAGTCATTAGAAAGAATTGAGCTCACTAATGAAGAACCTGAATGGTTTCAATGGGATGTTCACCTTGATGAAGGCTACGAGCCTGAGATTCGTTTCCGAAATGGACCGATTGCTGCAAAGCGTATGGTACGTCTACTCACATCGGTCACACCTGATAAACCCGAGTTCCAACCTTTTATCAACCTAGAAGACAAACTCCAAAGAGCACGGGGTGTGCTCGCAGCCTATCAGGGCCCAAGGCTTCGCATTTGGGAAATCCAAGTCGAAGGTCCCTACCTCGAGCAATGGCCATCGCAGGGTCACCAAACGCTTTACGGTGATTTACAGCCAAGAGATTTCAACGAAAAGAATCTCCGAACTCAACTCACACAATTTGCCCTCAAGGCTTTCCGACGACCTCAAGAGAATGCAGCATCGCCGACTCCCGGCACACAAAATCTTTTGAATGCACTTGAACCTATTGTTCAGCTTGCACTTCGCAAGATGGATCAGGGCATGGATCCTCTGAAAGCCTATCAACTGGGTTGCCAAGCAATTCTTTGCTCACCAGCTTTTCTCTACCTAGATTTAGGTGAAGGAGAACTATCGGATATATCCTTAGCATCGCGACTTTCCTATTTCCTTTGGTCGTCATCACCTGACGCAATACTTTTGGAGCTCGCTGAAAAGGGTAAGCTGCGAGCGAATCTAAGTGAGCAGGTCCATCGAATGCTTGAGTCCCCCAAAGCCGATCGGTTTGTTCAGCATTTCGTTCGACGATGGCTGGATTTCGATCACATCGGTGAGATGCCCCCATCCGAAGATTTCATCCAGTATTACCGAGACAATTTGGGCTCAGCGATGCTTGCCGAAACCAGACGTTTCTTTCGGCATTTAGTCGACACCAACCAACCTCCTGTAGAATTGATCAGAGCGAATTACTCCTTCCTCAACAGAGAACTAGCGCTTCACTACGGTATCGACGGAATCGAGGGCAATCATCTCCGTTTAGTAGAGTTCACTGGTGGGGAGGTGACTCGAGGTGGCTTACTGGGCCAAGGTTCCTTTCTTACTGCTTCGGCAAATGGAGTGGACACCTCACCAGTGGTACGCGGAGTCTATGTTTTAGAAAAGCTGCTGGGTTATACACCCCCACCGCCTCCACCTGATGTTCCAGCAATCGAACCTGATATCCGCGGAACGCTTACCTTAAGGGATCAACTGGAAAAGCACAGGGAGATCCCCACCTGCAATGAATGTCATCGCAAAATCGATCCTTTAGGATTTGCATTCGAACACTTCGATGCGATTGGACACTGGCGTGATCAGTACAGCTCTCGGACACCTATTGATGTATCAGGAAGACTACCGTCAGGAAAAAGCTTCCATGATTTTTCACAATTCAAACAACTACTGATCGATCAAGAAGCACAGATCAATCGATGTCTAACAGAGAAACTAATGGCCTATGCTTTAGGTCGTGAAATAGAAATAGGTGATCGACCATCGATCGATGCGATCCTCCGTGAACTGAAGAAATCCCAAGGTGGACTTCGGGACTTGATCACTCGAATCGTCGTGAGCGAGTCTTTTGGAACGAATTGAAGTCACCGCGAGAAAAGCAGTTACTCCTCACACTTCCCCCTCAGGATCATAGCTCAATTCTTTCTCCCTCAACGGCGAGCTGATACCCCTTCGCGAAAACAGCGGTTGATGCCTCAGACTCTGGATCTAGCAAAGGATTAGAATGATTCAGGTGGATAAACCGTACTTTCTTTTTCTGGATGGGAGAAAGGACCTGAAATCGATTCATTGTTTCTACAACGAAGGGGTGAGGAATTTCTGACATGTCACGGCCGGGGAGCTCATTGACATCAAAAAAAGTAGCGTCAAGCAGTGCTGTGTCGCAATCGACTAACAGATCTTCAATGGCAACATCCCAACGCTCCCATTTATCAATATCAGGAATATAAATCATGGATTTGCTCGGCCCGGAGATTCGAAAACCAACCGTTTCCGAGTATTCATCTCGATGTGGAACAGGGAAGGGCACAACCTTCAAGCGACGATTCAATTGAATCTCCTGCCCAGCGACCATCTTATTGACCACAATTTGTTGCAGCGAAACCAGTTGATCCCACGGACCATTCGTCTCGAGGAACGCTCGCATTCTTGGCATGGCGTAGACCGGTACGGACTTTGCGCCCAACACCTCTCTTCCGAGGTGCATCAGTCCTGTATAGTGTCCCATGTGTGCGTGAGTCAAAAAAATACCGTTGATGCCAAGCCCTGTCTTGCTGGGGCATATTTCTTCCAGAAGATGCAATTGCTCTCGAAAATCGGGTGTGCAGTCAATCAACCAACGCTGATTGGAAACTGGATCAACAATCGCAAGTGAAGCGACATGACGTCGCAATCTCGGATCTCCCCACGCACGCTGGCAACAGACTTTTTTGCAACCTATCTGTGGAAAACCACCATCTTGAGCAATCCCAAGAACTGCGACGTATGGCTCGACTGCGATAACAGGGGATCGAAGCAGATAGTAATCCCCGATTGATACCGCATAGGTCAAGATAAGTAATGTCGTTGTTCTGATCGATTGCATTATTCGGAGTCCGTAATACGAAACGCTGGATCGCCAATCATTACGTAAAGCAGGGAATTCTGAGGAGGCTTTTTCGATTTTTTGTCCGATTCACTCAAAGCAAAATCAGCTGGATTCATATTCCTGTATTCGATCAGTCCGTTGAGTAACTCTTGATAAGCTTGCCCCGCTGTCTTGCCCTCCAACAAAGCTTCAAAAACGGGATAGAGATGAGGAAAACCCGAATTCAGGCGTTGATGCCCGAAAGCGAGAATGGCACCATGATCCACTGCCCGAATAACAAATGAATCAGCCTGTTTCATCTGATATCCACCCGGAGCTGTCCCCATACTGGGTAAGTCCGATTTCCAGGGGAAGGCAGAGAAGCAGGACCCTGAAAGTAAAATTTTACCGTCCATCGTATCCGGTAATCCTTGGATAGCCATACTGCACGACATTCCTGGGATACCATGCCCATGCATAATCCAAAGATTTGCCACGCTCATTTCCTTCTCTATTGGCTCGGGAAATTGTGAAATAAACTTTCCAGCCGCCGGCATCTTCAGATTCCATGTCTTCGGCCCTTGCAGTTTAGGAGCGCCCTCTGAATCGTTACCGTAAATGGAGATCACCGGCAAATCGATTCCTCTTTTCTCGAATACCTTTCGCAGCACTCCAGCCTTCTGAAGTGACCGAGTCTCCTGTCGATTCCTGACCTGACTAATCGCCAATGGCCTGATTCCCTCGCCACCCAAATCCGCTTGCCCAATGCACTGATCAATCAGCTTCTCAAAAGCCCGTGCATCCGAGGCGATTAGTAGTCCAGGCCAGACATCCATGAGTGAATCTTCATCGAGCCCGCACAATAAAGCCCAGACATCGAGCAACATACCCTCTGTAAAAGATTCTTTTCGAGGTGCGATTGCAACAAACTTAGCTCCACGCAATTGAGTTTGTAAATTTTCAGAAGTCTTATCTGGACCTAGTTCACAAAGACTATCAATACGAATGACTTCACCATG
>JAYYHM010000429.1:0-3948 GCA_036148415.1 Planctomycetota bacterium | reverse complement strand
GGACTTCTTTCAGCACGGGGTGTTTATATTCGGGTTCCTGACGTCCATGTTTAATGTTCACGTAGTCATCGACCATTCCACCTTCCAGGGGTCCAGGTCGATAGAGTGCAGCGGTGGCGATGATGTCAGTAAAATGGTCAGGTTTCATTCTCTGCAAAAGATCACGGATGCCCCCTGACTCGAGCTGGAATACCCCTTTCGTTTCACCTCGCTGTAGCAATGCGAAGGCTTTCTTGTCATCCAGCGGGAATTTCAGCGGATCAATGGCTTTGCCAGTGGTTTGCTGGATCAACTGAACGGTTCGGCTTAGGATCGTCAGGTTTCGAAGACCAAGGAAATCCATTTTCAGTAGACCGGCAGATTCAACATCCCCCATGGACCACTGGGTGATGACATCTTGCTTGCCGGGAACACGAGTCAGCGGGACGTACTCGTTCAGCGGCTTATCCGCAATCACTACCGCTGCCGCATGCGTCCCGACGTTACGGGCCAAGCCTTCGATTTTCATCGCGAGATCAAGCAGTTCACGAACCTCCGGGTCTCCCTCGTAGGTCATTTTCAGCTCACTGCTTTTCTCCAGTGATTTCTGAATGGTGATTTTGAGTTCATCAGGCACCATTTCGGTAATCTGGTTGACTCTCGCAAGAGGGACACCAAGTGCTCTACCCGTGTCCTTGATGGCGGCCCGAGCTGCAAGCGTGCCGAAAGTTCCAATCTGACAGACCATTTCGCTGCCGTATCGTTCCTTGACGTATTCGATGACCTCACCACGACGTTCTTTTTCAAAATCGATATCAATATCGGGAGGTTCCGTCCGACTTTCATCGAGAAAGCGTTCAAAAAGAAGGTCGTAACGCAGTGGGCAGACGTGGGAAAGATAAAGGGCATAGCAGACTAGAGCGCCGACACCGCTGCCACGGGCCGTCGCTGAGATACCATTGCTTCTCGCGTGGTGGACGAAGTCCCAAACGATCAAGAAATAGGTTGGGTAACCAAGTTTTTCAATGACGCCGAGTTCACGATCGAGACGGGCAAGGACTTCATCGCTAAGTTGGCCGTCGATGATACGATCGTTCTCATCGGCGTAGCGTTCAAAAAGTCCCTTGACGCAAAGCTCTCGGAGATAGTCGATCGGCGCTTTCTCATCGGGGCATTCAAAGTTGGGGAAAAAATGTTTGCCAAGTTCCAGATCAATGTCGACGGTGTCAGCGATCTCCTGACTGCGAGCAACAGCGTGTTCAAGCCCGGGGAACTTCTCGTACATCTGTTCCGGACTGCGAAGGAAGAACTGATCGTTCTCCATTTTCATTCTTGATGTATCCGTTCGGAAGCGACCTGTATTGATACATAGCATGATGTCCTGAGCTTCTGCGTCCGCGGGATCAACGTAATGACAATCACTTGTGGCGACCAATGGCAGTCCCATCCGATTTGCCATCTCCACCGCGTTTTCGAGTTGTAGTCGCTGGATTTCAACACCATTGTTCATGACTTCAATAAAGTATCGATCCTTGAAGACACCATGGAACCATCCCGCGATTTCTCTCGCCTCTTTTTCGACTGCCTGAGTGTCAATACCTTTGATCACAGCGCGGCTGAATTCACTACTTACACAACCAGAAAGACAGATGATACCCTCGCTGTATTTCTCGAGGATCTCTTTGTCGATTCTGGGTTTGAAGTAAAATCCTTCTAGCGACGCGGCGCTCGCAAGTTTGACGAGATTCTTGAAACCCGTTCGGTTTTTAGCCAAGAGTGTGAGGTGGTAACTCGCTGCTTTGCTGCTCGAAGCTCCACCTTTTTCGAATCGACTGCCGGGTGCAATGTATGCCTCGTACCCAATGATGGGATTGATGCCAGCTCCTTTTGCTTTTCGATAAAACTCAAGAGCACCATGAAGGTTCCCGTGATCCGTCAGGGCAAGCGAGTTCATTCCGTGATCTACGCACCGTTGGACCAATTTTCCGATATCTCCAGCTCCGTCTAGCAGGCTGTAGTGGCTGTGGCAATGGAGGTGCGTGAATGGCCGCGGTGTGATGATGGAATCCGATCGCTGGGGAGTGATGATTTGACTCATGAGTGATTCCTTTCCGAGGGCAATCATTGATTCAGAGATGCCGAGACTTCATCGAAATCTAGGAGGGTACTTTTGATTCATATTCCGTCTAGGTTTCGTCCGAATTCCTGTCGAAATGTTCTGTCAGTGTGACGGGTTCGACCACAGATTTAAAGCGGCGGAGGAAGAAGTTAGTTTGTTTTATCAGACGCGAAGAGTGTACCTCCCACTCACGGGGTGTGAATCCCAGTCTTCCCCATGAACGTTTTGGCGGTTTTCGGCTCAAACTTTTCCGTTTTGTAAGCTTTCTTCCTGGGATTGTGGGCGATCCGTTCGACTATTCCGGAATTTAGCCGGCGCAGTGGCGTAATCTAGCAGATATCGTGTAAGCTACGGGAAGATTCGTCGCCAATGACGAGTTCCTGAATTATGATCGTTCATTGGACCACAACTTCTCTGCTCCCGGACTTTACCTCTGTGCTTAAGCTGCTACTGTTACCAGTTCGATTGTGTGTTGGATGGGAATTTTCACCCCGCCTTCTTGGTCTTCTTGGGGCGACCATGCTCGTCATTCTGCGAGTGACGATTGGATTCCACTTTTATACGGAGGGAACCGAGAAGCGAATCTCTGGGAATTGGACCGCTAAACCCTTCTTTGCCAACGCCAAAGGCCCCTTTGCTGCCGACTATCAAGCGATGGTTTGGGATTGGGATGGCAGTTATCGCTTGACCCGACAATTCATGTTGGTTCGTTTCGCACAATTCCGAAATCAGGTTGCCACCAACTACGGCTTTACCGAGGGCCAAAAAGCAAAGGCACAAGCCAACTACGCTCGTGCCGTGGAGTTATATGATTGGGTGATTGAGTCCAACGCGTCCGATCTCGAGGAATTTGAAAAAGGTCGCGACTGGATGAAGGGGCTCTCCGAGAGGACTTCCGTGAACGATATCCCAGCCGGGGTAGGCAGTTTGGGAGGACAGCGAGGAACACTGATTCGAGATTGGCAGAGCAAAGGCGCTAGTGCCTTAGGAGAGATCGATAAGATCTGGGAAAATTACGAAGCAGATCAGAATCGCCTTGCCACCCCGGAACAGATGCAGGCATCGGGTTATCTTGAAATGATTCGGCCGAGAACTGGAGCATTGATCGATACAAGCGAAATTGATCGTATTGTCCCGTACTTTGACATCGCCATTGGGCTCTGTCTGCTGTTGGGACTTTTTACGCCGGTCGCTGCGTTGGCTGCGGCGGGTTTTCTCGGTTCAGTGTTTTTGAGTCAGCTACCGCCAGCATCCGGGCCGGGATCCACTTATTACCAGTTAATTGAATCGATGGCGTGCCTCGTCTTGGCAGGTACCGCAGCCGGTCGATTTGCTGGGTTGGATTATTTTATTCAGCTATTTATTAGACGTGTCTCGGGTGAAGATTCGGCAGCCACTTGACTTTCGTCGACCCCCTTCAACCAACACACTTCAACTCCAATAAGAGATAGAGAACCATGGTGGACAAGTTATCCAGCGAACAGCGGGAAGTCGGAAAGCACAACTACTACTCCGCGGTTGGAAGTTACTACGATGTCAATCGTCGAGATTTCCTTCGAGGGATTGTTTCCGCGGGAGCCGTCAGTGGCGCTGGACTTGGCGCGATGTACTTCGGCTACGGCAAAGTTGCAGATCCAGTTCGAGTTGCCGTCATCGGGACAGGCGATGAGGGAAACGTTCTCATCGGTGGTTGTAATCCCGAGTACGTCGATGTGAAGGCGATTTGCGATATCCGGCCTTTCGGTCAGCACCGTGCCTTCCATGGGGATTGGTCCAGTTCATCCGCCCTAGGCCGCCGTCCAGGTTTGATACGAGTTGCGGGCTACAAGGATGAAGCGGAAGCCAAGAGA
>JAYYHM010000428.1:0-7568 GCA_036148415.1 Planctomycetota bacterium | reverse complement strand
ATCGAATCTTGTTTGGTTTGATGATGCCGGCAGACATCTGGAGTCATTAGAGACTGAAGTCCCAGTGGGTGAACAACTCCTGAGACAATTCCATCGAACGGTGACCAGCTTAGTTCGGAACATGAGCGACTTGAATGACGTCTATCGAGCAGCGGAAATCTACACCGCTGCGATTGAAAGTGAAAAGAAAGGTCAACAGGTCGATGTATAGACTCATCGCACCAAGCCGCGAAAGATAGTCAGATCATTCACAGCCGATGGAGCATCAACGAATGTTGGAGTCATGATTTGCAAATCACTGCGTCAACCTAACTGCTGCATCCAAAGCTTCACTGCTTGTCGATTTGAATCAAAAGCCATCTCGCCAAGTCTCTGTGAAGAGGGAACGACCCAATCGAATCTATCCAGCTCGCTTGAATCTAGCTCAATTTGATCCCCCTGTTGAATACGACAAATAAAAAATAAATCCATTACTGGGGCGACCACACCTCGATAGTTGTACAGATTTGGAAACGAGACTAGATAACGACTTGAGGCTAACCGAAGACCTGTCTCCTCCCGAATCTCTCGCTCCAACGCTTGCTCGATCGTTTCACCTCGATCAACAAAGCCACCGGGTAAGCCCCATTTCCCCAAACCAGGATCTTGCGCCCTGCGAACCATCAATAAATGATTATTGTCATTGACAATTAAACCACCCACCGCAGCAACCGGACCAAAGAAATGGGTGTAACCACATGCATCACAACGAAAAGGCTGTGCACCTACTACCGTTACTTTACTCCCACAGTCGGGGCAGTACTGGAAGGTCTTCTCGATAGGCCTATTTGGCTTCCCATCTGCACTGAGATTCATGTCAAAGTCTTACCAAGTTCTCACAACAACGTCATCAAATTCATTTAGATCATCAAACGAACCAATCCCCACACGTCCGCTTTCAAAACGCTTATCGACCACTTGCATCAACGGTTGATCCATATCATCAAAGTAGACGCTAATCTGACCCGTGCTCGCTTCCCGAGTTAATCGAACTAGATGCCATTGATCGTCCCAAGGGGTTTCTGTTTGATTCTTAGTTAACGCCAGTCGGGGCGCCTCCTTCACAATCATGATCTGACCGCTGTGTGGATCTGGTTTCGCGCCAAGGTGTACGTAATAAAAGTGCTGATCATCTCCGTAGGCGAAAAACACACAGCAGTCACGGTGATTACCCGTATCCTTGGTACTTCGAACGCGGAATTGAATATCCACATTCGCGAGTGATAAATCCTTGATCAGAGCAACGTGTCCGGGACTCCGAACCGGTGGCTTATACTCACTCGATCGAGCGGTGATCTCCAATGCATGATTGCCTTCATGTTGGATAATGCTCCAAGTGTTAGGGTCAAGTATCTGCCATCGTTCCATCCCATTTTCAAAATCTTCTTCAAATACGACGCGTTTAGTCACATTCTCTGCGAATAAATCTGGCGAACCATCAAAAACGGCAACAAGTAAAAAACCTTGGAATAAATAAGACTTCATCAAGTTTGTTCCTTCCCGCAACTTATATTAATTATCCCACGGCAAACCAATCTGAATCGATAATGGATTGCCTCGACCTCAACCTGATTCCGCATATCAAAAAAATGGTCGGTGATCAAAAAAGAATACCAACTATAGTTTAGGTGTCATCTTATTTTGACGTGCTTTGTATCTGTGATCGCAAGATATTCAGATCCTCGCTATACTGAGCGTCAAAATGTTGATCCCAAAATGATTCCTTAATTATTACACCAGCTTAACTTTACAGGCACATGTACAGAAGAAACTTTATTAAAACAGCTGCAACTCTTACCGCTGCTCATTCGATCACCAGCGGCGTTCACTCCGCATACGCCGCAACGGAAGAATCAATACCATTCAAGATTTCACTCGCACAGTGGTCCCTTCATCGCACCCTCCGAGACGCTTCAAAGAATGTATCCAATCTGGATTTCGCACGAGTTTCCAAACAAGAATTTGGCATTGATGGCATCGAATATGTAAATCAATTCTTCAAGGATAAAGCGAAAGACAACAATTACCTGAACGAAATGAAAACGCGAGCAGATGGTGAAGGCGTAAAAAGTCTACTTATCATGGTCGATGGTGAGGGCCAACTCGGTGACCCCGATGCAAACAGGCGTAATCAAGCAGTGGAGAACCACTTTCAGTGGGTAGACGCTGCAAAATACTTGGGCTGTCATTCCATTCGAGTCAATGCGGGTAGTCGAGGCAGCTATGAGGAACAACAGTCCCTCGCGGCAGATGGACTCAGCAAAGTCAGCCAATATGCGGCTAAAACAGGCTTGAATGTGATCGTCGAGAACCACGGCGGCTTAAGTAGCAATGGAGCTTGGCTCGCCGGAGTGATCAAAAAAGTCGGGTTGGATAACTGTGGCACGCTTCCTGACTTTGGAAACTTCTTTATTCGTCGGGGCCCTAACCCAGAAGAATATGATCGATACCAAGGTGTCGATGAACTCATGCCATTCGCGAAAGCCGTGAGCGCCAAAACCCACGATTTTGATTCCAATGGCGACGAAATCCATACCGACTATCTCAAGATGATGAAACTTGTCGTTGAGAAGCACGGCTACTCAGGATACGTGGGAATTGAATATGAAGGGGGTAAAATTGGTGAGATTGAGGGTATCCAAAAAACCAAAGAGCTCCTCGTCAAAGTTGGCAAACAGTTGAAAACTGCTTAAGGCTAACTCAATTCAACACTCACAGATTTCCTACATCGGTAGTCACAAACTAAGTAGTGACTGCCGATTTTTATTGCGCTTACCAGCATGAACGCCCTCTCTTCGATGAATCCGAGCCACTCATAATGTCGCCGGGGGGTGAGACGAGCATAAACCAAGGATCAACTCTTGGCGGCATAAACCTCGGCGTACTCAATTGCCCACGCATCAATCAGGTTTTCAAATTCACTGACATTCACATCAGAGATCGGCGCAAAAAAGTTACGATTGAATAGTTCGCGATTGAGGACAGTGCCTTTCCCCTTTAGGTCAAGGACATTCGAATCACTTTGGGGTCGAATAACCATTTCCAATCGACTGTATTGATTCGTACGTCGGCCCTGCTCGATCCTCAAATCATCACGGAAGCAGGCAGCACCCCAGCCCACTTCACCGTACATCGACTCTTGAAGGAATCCTGGAAAATGGTCTGCCACTCGCTGGATAGCTCGTTCGATCCTCTCGGAGAGCGTTAAACGATGCGTGGTGTGAAGCCGACGTTTCTCCTCTTCGGTTAGCTCCTTTTTCCGCTCCTCCGAAGCTTGATGAGTCGCGCGTTGACGCCCACGTGAAATCGCAGACTCCAGTCTTGATTCAAAATCATCACTCATACCCAAGCCTCTTCTTTGGGGCTATCGCCAGACTCCGTCGCGTTGGGATCCACACCTTTGTTTGACTCATCCGCCGGTGTTGAGTCACTGTTCTCAGCGGGCGTTTGATCCGTTTTCGGCCGCGGATCAGGAGATTCAGGTACCACATCAGCCGGTTTTGCATCCTTCTGCTCAGTCACCTCAGGTTTGGCTGAGGTGGAATGATCAAAAAACTGCATCAAATCGCCGAAGGAACGAAGGGGTTCCTCACCCTTCTGCATCGCATCAGAAATCGGTTTTGATTCAGCTTTACTTACTACTCCATAGGACTCTGGTTTACGTTCCCGGCCACGGCGTCCTCCACCGGATCTGGCACCACGTCCACGCCCCCCACCGTCTCGACGCTGAGATCCACCTCGAGAGTCTCCGCGATTGGATGAGCCGGTTGAACGTCCTCCACTACGCTTTGAATGATCTCGCGCTTGTGAATTCCCACTTTGTGAGTTCCCACGGCTTGAATTTCCGCCTGATGATCGATCCGAGCCACTACGTCCCTCTTGCCCCCCACGGCCACCTCTGCGCGAGTTACCACCGGTAGAACCACGTCCCCCCCGTCCCTGATTTGCTCGGGATGACTGTCGCTCTGTTTGCAACTCCGCTTCCCGCTCTGGAGAAACTCCTGAAAGAGCGACACGACGTCTCTTCTCATCAATCCCGGTCACCCAGGCAGTGATGACATCTCCAACCTGCACTGCCTCATGCAGATCTTCAACGTAAGTGTCCGTGATACGACTCACATGCACCAAGCCGCTGCAATCGGGAGCGAGCTCCACAAAGACTCCAAATGGCATCACACCCACCACCACACCGATGACCTGATCACCGGCTTTTAATCCTTTTGTGGACGGAATCGCACTCAAGACTGCGGGGGCATTGCCAGAGGTATCACTGTCACCAAACGGATCGCACAGCCACTGGACCAATTGATGTGAGCGTTCGCTACCAACCTGCCACTCCTTCACGCACTTATCAACCTTTGCCGCATCAGGTCGAGTCCGACGAATGGGCTCAGGAATGGAGTTCTTATCGAGAACAGCCTCCGATTCAACTGACTTCACCGAACCTTGTTGGCTACCCGCTTCACTCTCAGCAACGGGGTTCTCACTCTCTTGCCTCTCTTCTGCGGCACTCTCCTCGGTGACAATTGAATCACCCACCTCAGTTTCTGGCGACGATTCAACAGCACTTTCCTCTTGAGAAGATGTCCCCGGCTGATCCTCTGCATCTGAAGCTTTCGTCTCCTCGGTAGACAGTGCTTCCTGATCCGTCGAATTTTCCTGATCCTCCAGGGTGAATTCGTTGACTTTCTCCGCAGCATTAGAGAAGTCTTCGACTGCCGGCGTTTCTTCCGGTGGTGCTTCCGAAATCTGTTGTTGCTGAGTCGGATCTTCGGGTGCTGAAAAATCTGGAGACACGTAGCCGGGCGGATTTTGTGGTGGCAATTCAATCTCCAACGCCGATGCGAGTTTTTCTGCCAAAGCGTAATCATCGGGATGAATCAGTGTCCCATCCAGCGTTCGCTCACTTCCAAATACCCGCAAGAATGGCAGAGCTTGTCGACTGCCAGTGACACTTCCCCACTGCTCAAGTTGGGACAACGCTTCACGTGAATCAAATAGCTTCTCGCGTCGTGCTTGATCGATGGCTTGTGCGACCTCGGTAGTAACGCCCGGCAATCGTGTAAGCCAAGAAACTGGAGCGGAATTGACATCGACTCCACCTCGAGAAGCACCACTGACAATCACATTATCGAGCGTAGGAGCGAGTTGATCATCTGCTAGCTCACGCTGGAAAGAACTCAAACGAAGCTTCAAAGCATCGACCTTAGCGAAAGCTTGAGCCGGCTGCAGCACGGAGAAACCTAACCAAGCTGCGGCTCGGAATCGTCGAGACGTTGCTTTCATTTCCTCGTCAGCGATGGCACTGCCAGCGTAGACATCCGCACCGTTGCGATCCGCAAGAGTCCAGCGGATGGAACCTTCGGGGGATTGGCCGATCAAATCACCCAAGGCAACCATTGTCGCTCGTCTTGCCGGTCCATTACTGACCACAATTAAATCCACGTGATAAGTGTGAATCAATTCACCGAGTCGAGTAACCGCTTGCGTGCGTAATGCAGTAGAAAGCTGACATGGCAAATCTTCATTGTGCAGAATACGGCCATCCGAACAAATGATGGAGGTGGCAGCGGTCCGTGGTCCCACGGCGTCGATGGCAAGGACGACCCGTCCATTCAGAGCTCCTCGATTCACTTGTTTTTCGAGATGACTCGCAGTAATTGAAATTAATTTCGCAGACGCTTTTTCGTGCAGATCATCCCACCAAGCTGCTTCACCCGCTTCCCGAATCACACCCTCGAACTGAAGAATGATCGCTTGAAGCTTATCCTCGAAATGCCGATTCATCGCCCCTGCAACCCGTTGCAATTCTCCAACCAGCCGTGTTGCGTCATATTCAAAGGAACAGACGACCACTTGGCTTCGCAAGGCGCGACCGAGCATGACAATTTGAAAAGAGCTCAGTTTATCACCGGCGAAACGCTTCCCTGAAAGCGGCTTGAGAACACTCACAAGCCATCGCCGACGACGCTGGCGAGGAGAGATCTTTTTCTGCTTCTTCGACGCAGCCGCTTTGTTTTCCGCTGCTGATTTTTCCTCGGCCGGAGCCACACTACCTGCCCTGGGCGCACTCGATTCCGAGTCACTCGCCGCTGTCAGGTCGGGCGACTCTGTTTCCGAAGCCTCTGTTTCCGAAGCCGGTGCTGCGGAAGTGGTTACCGAATCGCTGGAACCTTCTGAACTCTCTGCTTGAGCGGTTGTGCTGCCATCTGATGTCTCGATTTGCTCGGGCGCCGAGGTTGCAATCGCAATGTCAGACTCTGCAGCATGACTAGTTTCCACCTCTTGGCCCGAAGGAGTTTCCGGTGGAGTCTCACTGCCACCCTCGTTGGCTGAACTGAGAGTCAACTCTACTGAACCGGCATCCGCAGCAAGGGGCTCATCGGATGGCTCCAGATCCCCTGCAGACTCGTCAGTAGAATTATTATTATTTTGTTGATCCGATGCAGATTCGGTAGATGTTTTTGCAGGTAAATCTTTCTTTAACTTTTTGGGTTTGGCTTGCGATTCTTCTTCCGCCGCAAGATGTGGGTCGTGAACCTTTGAAATATGGATCTTTGCGTTTCGGGAGAGCCATCTTACCGCCGCGGCGATAATTCGCGGATCCCCTGCAATTCGTTCAGCCAACACGGCATCTAAACCGCTCAGCGCCTCATCTACGTTATCCAATCCCTCAATGCTTGATGCCAGCTCGGACAAATCCTCAGAGTCACCTTTCTGGGGATTAAGCACTCGCACAGCGAGTTGAGTGGAGGCGGAAACCGAGTCGCCTGTTTCACCCTTTAATCTTCGACCGAGTCGATTGAGAACCCGCAACGATCGGGAATTTTTCAAAGCCCCACCAATCGCTGAATCACGAAGAGTCGTTTTTTCCCAAGTCTCCAACAATTGACTTCGACGCTCCTCTGTCTCCTGTTCGGCACGTAGTGCTGTTAACAACTGCCACAGCGTGGACTCACTGACAGCACCGAGTTCATCTCGCCGATAGCGAGCAAGGAAAGGAGGGGAGTACCCCTGCTCAAGTAGCGGAACAGCCAATCGTAAACTAGACACATCACAACGCCCTCTTTGGGCTATTGCATCAAAATCAACGCTCATGAAGATTCGTTCTCTAAGTGAATTGCCCCGAAACATGTCGGGACTAAATGGTTGGTTTTTGTTTCGATGAAGACTTACCTATCAAAGCTGACTGGTCAAACAGTAGGCTACCCGCCAGCAGACTCCGATCGAAGCGAATGATAAGTTTAACAACCTGAGAGGGGACAAGGGTCTCTGAGCCCGAAAAACTCTGTCTGGGAACTGATGAATTTACTTCAGCAAGCTCAGGGATCAATACCTTTGAATTGTCCAAACCCACTCGCACCAATTATCTCGATCCATGCAGTTGCTGGGAAGAGGAGGCGAGTCCAGTCAGCGAGCGGGTGAGCTACGCCACGGGCCCATCGTTGATAATGCATCAAAAGCCAAAATGAAAAGTGAGCCTACGAGTACCGCAATCAACACCGTTTACTCTGCCCAAACTAGCTAAT
>JAYYHM010000427.1:0-4994 GCA_036148415.1 Planctomycetota bacterium | reverse complement strand
AAAAAGCAGGATATGAAACTGCTTTTTTTGGGAAGTGGCACATGGGCGGGGATGTGGATGATCCTCAGCGTGGCTTTGACCATTGGTTGGCATTCAAAGGACAGGGAACGTATTGGCCAGACGGTCATGGAACGACTCGTGAAGTTCCTCAGACGACCTATGACGGGTTCAATCTCAATGGAAAGAGAGTGCCACAAAAAGGCTACATTACCGATGAGTTGACCGATTATGCAATCGACTGGCTAAAGGGTCGACAAAGTGATCAGCCTTTTTTTATGTACGTGAGCCACAAAGCTGTCCATGCAGATTTCGTTCCAGCCGACCGCCACCGAGGAAAGTACGATGCCGAACCGCTTCCGATCTCCATTCCATCGGATGAGGAGATGGATCGTGGTCATTTACCGATGTGGGTTCGTAATCAGCGAAACAGCCGCCATGGAGCGGATTTTGGCTATAACCTCGATGGCTTTTCTCCGGAGGTCTACTATCGACGTTACTGCGAGTCTTTACTCGCAGTGGACGAAAGTGTGGGGCGGCTACGTGAGACACTCCAGGAACTAGAACTCAGCAAAAAAACCATCTTTGTCTACATGGGAGATAATGGTTTTCAATTTGGTGATCATGGGTTAATCGATAAGCGGACTGCGTATGAGGCGAGCGCAAGAGTTCCTTTGATTGTGGCGGCTGAGGGTGTGATACCCAGTGGGCAGCGACTGGATGATGTGATTGGCAATATTGATATTGCTCCCACGATTCTGGATGCAACGCAATCTCCAGCCTTAGAGGATTCGGATGGGCTGAGTTTCTGGAGTGCTTTGACCGGGGAGCAGGGTGATTACACAGCTAGGGAGTCGCTGCTTTATGAGTATTACTGGGAGAGGAACTACCCACATACGCCGACCCTGCACGCTGTGCTCGGAGGACGCTGGAAGTACATTCGTTGCCACGGACTTTGGGATCGTGATGAACTTTATGATCTGGAGAATGATCCTCAAGAGCTTCGTAATTTGATTGACGATCCCAAGCAGGTTGACCGTATCAACAAGATGAATCAGCAGCTTTGGGAATTGTTATTCGACAGCAATGGCCGCGAGATACCGCTACTCGAGGATCGAGGACCTACTTTTCCTTGGCGTCATCCTGACGAGTCACCGCAGGCAGGTTTCCCGTCAGAATATTTTAGGACCAATGAATACGGCAAGTGAGTGAGTTCTTGCAACGAACGGCAAGGTGGTCGACGCAAAATCGATGGGCAAACGCGTTGATTGGCCCCGTGGCAGTAAACGAACCCAATCCGCTTTCGAATACTTGGTACTCTTTTGGTGAGCGGAGATTTCTGGCCACTTATTTTGATAGAGTTGGGTTCGCAGCAAAACTATTCGGGGATGATTTCGCCGCGAATCAGATCTTCGAACTGTTCCCTTTGCCGGATCAGTTTCGCCTCACCGTTTTCGATGAGCACTTCGGCTGCTCGCGTCTTACTGTTGTAATTACTCGCCATGACAAAGCCGTAGGCGCCAGCGTTTTCCAGTACGACAAAGTCACCCACTCGTGGTGCGGGTAGCTCTCTTGAATCAACGTAGCCGCCTTCACGCTGCGTAAAAATATCCCCGGACTCGCAAAGGGGGCCACCAACCACTACTTGAAGCTGTTCGCGGTCTGCGGCATCTCCTGATTTTGCAGCAACAGAGATTGGATGGTAGGACCCATACATGACTGGGCGTGCGAGATCAGTGAAGCCAGCATCCACCAAGGCAAAAAGGTTGTCTCCCATTTTCTTGACGCTGCGGACTTCAGCGATGAGGAAGCCGCTTTCGGCAGCGAGGAATCTCCCCGGTTCGATTTCTAGAGCGACTCGGTGTCCGAATCTTTCGCTCAGTCGATTTCGAGTCGCATCCCATAACTCAAAGTACTTATCGAGATCCACGTAGGTCTCGTCATCTTTGTACGGAACAGGCAGCCCACCGCCAGCGCTGATAGTCTTGACGGTTCGGCCGACGGAGATCGCCGCTTTCTCCATCGCATCGCAGACTTCGCTGAGGTGCTCGAGGTCAGTACCTGACCCGATGTGCATGTGGAGTCCCGTTACGGTCACGCCGGTTTGATCCGCTCTCAGGAGGCAATCATCAATTTGGGTGTGCCAAATTCCATGCTTGCTCTGCTCTCCACCGGTGTTGGTCTTTTGGCTGTGGCCATGGCCAAACCCAGGGTTGATTCGCAGGGTGACTTCGGCTCCCGGACGAACTTCGCCAAGCTGGCTGATCATGTCGGGCGAGCCGCAGTTCACAACCAGCCCATGTTGCACCACCATCTCGAGTGCCGCGCGGTCAAACAAGTCGGCGGTGTAGACAATCTCTGCTTTGGAAGCATCGGCAGAATAGCCAGCGGTCAAAGCGCGATGGATCTCTCCCGCACTTACCGCATCCACGACCACGCCGTGGCGACGCATGCGATCTAGGACTGCAATGTTACCGCAGGCTTTTTGGGCATAGCGAACGACGTCGAATCGCGAGAGCTCAGCGATTCGCTTTTCAATGACCGAGAGGTCGTAAACGTACAGCGGAGTACCAAACCGTTCAGCCAGCTCATTGACGGGGATGGAAGCAATTTCTTGTCTTGAGTTACAGAACTGTGTGGTAATCATGGATCTTTTTTGGGTCTGCTTACGAGGCGAGCGAAGTGGATCTAGCGGGTGAGCCGAAAATTACCGGAAGCTCAATAGCCAGTTTCCGCACGTGTATTTTGTTGCTGAGAGGCAAGTTTCACAAGCAGTGGTCTTGGTGCCAAAGCTTGTTTCTCGCGTCAATTCAGCTCGAGAGGTCGTTGAGCCGGTGATGGAGTCAAGAAGGCGGACTCGCGAGGCTTTTGCTGGAATCGACCTCGACAATCTTCGACAGGAAGATAACCGAGGCACTGCAGATTGGAGTGGCGGCTGGGACTTGCTGTTCACTGCGGTGCTGCGCCACACCTGCAGTATGGCCACAAGCCCCCGACCTCTGGCCTGCTGATTGCAGGCTGGGACGGATCTTCGCAATTGGATTGATTCGGTGGGACGCTTCTCCCCTCTCTCCGAAGGCAAGCCTTGGGATCAGTCAGCCGGCACGATGCGAAGCGAGCCGTTTTCCTTTAATGCCCAGATTCCGGATGGCTAGGTGCTTGATAGGACGGAGTGTAGATCGGGCCCTTCCATCCATTGGAGCAGGGCCTAAACCATTCACGAGGTCCTCTGGTAAAAGATCGCGGAATCCGTTGTGGTTGATCAGCCCTGATAAAATGGGTTGCTGGAAGCCACGTGATGGATCGGAGTCGCCACGGCTTCCGGTTTTTTGCGAGGTCCTTGGGGGCCCGGTCTGCGGCCTCTTCTACGCCCTTGTTGAATCGGCACAAATCGGCTGTCGATGTGCTGAAGCAGTTTGCTAATGCAGAGCTTGTTAATGCTTAGTGTCATCTCTTCCGACTCATCTTTGAGTGCATCATGCAGACTCTTTGGGATGCGAATGGTGATCATTCTTTCTGGCTCGGCCGCATCGCTCTTGGAGGGGTCGTGGCTCCTCAGGGCAGCTAGCATTTCTTGCAGTTCGGCAAACGTTTCGGTGGCTTCGAATTTCCTGCGCTCATCGGTGTCGGGGTAGAGTTGCCGAACGATGCCAGTGGAGCCGAGGATCTCACGATAAAAAGAGACCCAATTACCTGTTTTGCTGAAAGCGTCCTGTGCAACACGTAGGATCTCTTCAGGCCGAAGTTCCTTGGGTGTTTCCTCATTGAGGGGGGTGAGGTTCAATCGGTTGACTGAGGTTTCGACGTGGGATGGGTCAGGATCGCTAGCATATCGCAATTGGCTTTCGGTCGGCTGGTCAGACATCTCTACGTCTTCCTTGTGAGGGTGAAGTCTCGTGAACAAATAATCGTCATAATCCTCATAGACCGTCAAATCAGACGGCGTAAACTATGCTTGCAAAACGATTTAAGTGGCACGCCTCCTTTTTGTGCATGGGTGGGCTCAGGCTGCACGGGCTTGGGTGCTGTGATTTTGGGCATGCGGATCTGTGCACTCACTAGGTGTCCATTGAAGCGGAGTGCTTGTTTTGCAAGCATTTTTTTCTTTTTGCATCGTTGGTGGCACCGAGCATAAATAAGCTTAGGCAGAGCATATTTGCCGTTTACAGCCCTATTTGTATCAATGTGCCTGGCAATGTTCTCTATTCGAGGGGTGCTGTGAAGGCTCCATTTATATTTCTCTTTTGTAGAGTGAAGGGCTGTCTCGCTTGATTGGCAGGGCTTGGTCGCTTTCGCAACCTGGGGGTTCTGGTTCTCCGCGCAATCAACCATCTGTTTTCGGGTCGCTGCGAGGGTATAGCGAGTGTCTTTTCACGTGAGCGGTGGCGTACTTGAGGGCCAGCTCGAATAAGAAAATTTGCCAAGTCATCCTCATTTGGCTTTGGATTGGCGTTCGATGGATGGGGTTCCATCCTCGTGTGCCTAGGATGCCTTTGGGTTGGGAAAGTCTGCGACTAGCTATCAGAGCATCTCCATGGGCAGCGGCAAGCAGTGATCGCCTACTGTAGTTTGCAGCGATCATCTGGTGCGATTGAGACAGATTTAATGGATTGTATTGACCCCTTAATCATCGGTTTCGTTCGACTCCACCTGCCAATTCGTCTTGCATTGGGGATCACGATATTCTGGGGAGCCGATCTCATCTCGTTGATGTAGCTACTGTGTCCTCTTCAAGGCTATTTCTATTGGTCTGCGAGCGTGTCGCGTGGAAAAATTGAAAAATGCCGATTTGAGGTGCGGGTTTCTGCGGTAATCACGCGTTCTTGTATTAGTGAAGGTTTGCACTGTTGAGTACCTTTTGCGATAATGTCGTGTGAAAACAGCTTATTTCAGCAGCTGAATACCAGTTGCTTCGACTTTTAAAAACGCCCTGCTTGGAGCTCCCTATGAAACGTACCCGTGATGGATTTACCCTCGTCGAATTGTTGGTGGTGATC
>JAYYHM010000426.1:0-2540 GCA_036148415.1 Planctomycetota bacterium | reverse complement strand
CGATTGAATCCAACAGCCAAAATATTGGGCTCTCGCGAAAGTCGTGTCCCCATTCAAGAGGTGATGGGGACGGGACGATTTCAGCTTAGCGAAGCGGAATCCGCTCCGGGTTGGTTATCCGTTCCTCGCGGTGAAGAAGAGAGCGAGACGGACGAGTATGGGATCAGTCATTTCGTGTATAGCAGTAGACGCCCATTTCATGCCGCTCGATTTGCAGATCTGATGAGCAATGGCTTTGGTGATGGGGGGCCGCTCGATGGGATACTCAGGAGCAAGGGTTTGGTCTGGCTGGCATCACGTAACGACCTTGCTTACGACTGGTCGCAAGCAGGCTGCTCGATCAGGATGAATCCAGGCGGGACATGGTGGGCGGCAGCTCCCCACGACCTATGGCCTGATAATCAAGAAATGGTTGCCTCAATCACTGAAAAGATGGAAGGCCAGCATGGGGACCGGCGATCTGAAATGGTTTTCATCGGACACGCGATGGACAAAGAGAAGATCATTGAGTCTCTTGATCAGTGCATTTTGACAGATGGTGAATTTAGCCACGGGCCAAAAATTTGGTCGAGCTACGAAGACCCTTTTCCGAAAGTCGAACTGCAATTCGAAGAAGACGAAACGTCAGAGCTTTGGCAATAACCTCTACCTATTCCATTTTAAATTCGAGGGTTTCCTACTGATGAGTCTCCTACTCAGGGTGGTTGAAACAGCTTCCTCTGATCATTTCTTGCACATCAGCTTTTCCGTTGCTGTTTATCCCTGATCCCCATCCTTTTTGCTTACTACGCCAGCGAATACTGGCAAAACATGGAAACAAGATGGATTGAGGGGATCCTTGCTGGCGTTTTTCGATGTTTCAAAAAAATAAGCGGCCAAGTTCGACAGGATTGCGATTTTGCCTCCCGTGTAACTGACCCATGTACTCAAGCTTTTCATCTGATCGCTCGGCGGAGCCCCCAAGAGACGCGTTCCAGCTAAGAAGGATCCCATGCATAGTGATTACAATCCCAAAACAAGTCATCCAGATCGGGATATACCTTGATGTCTCCCCAGGAACACCGAGACAACAACGAATACAAAATAGGACATTGGTGATTGCCAGAAAGATTTACCAAAGCGCACACCGAGCGGCATGAAAAAGGTCGCACTGGTGACGACGAGCACAATAGCCAGGAAAGAGAAAGGTCGTTTCAGAACAATTCACTCCCGCGAAAAGAAAGGACTCCTGGTATGAGATTCGGCACGTTGTGGTGACGCGTATACCGTGCCGCGACTGTGCTCGCGGAGACGACAAAAAGTAGATAGATGCAATGGGATAGGTTCGTCGTTTCGCGCCGTCCTGATAGGACTGATGCATCAAAACCTGCTCCGCCATTTTAGAAGAGGGTAGCGGCCACGCATTATGACAGATCTCCCCCCGAACTAAACTGATGTAATCGCGTCCTTCACAGTAATCATTAGGAAAGCAGAACTTTTAGGAGTTCAAGCGCGTATTCGCCGTAACTGGTCTTGCGAAAAACACCGCCTTTTTCCATCCTTCCACGCCTAGCCCGTTGGGCGTTCCTTCCGGATAGAAGAGGAGCTGGCTCCGACAAGTAGCTTTTCCAGAAACGGGACTGGTGTAACCATCAGTTATCGATCGGAAAGGCCTGTCAAACCCCCTTTGGGTTGTTGTCTCGCTATAATAATCGACGCACCGCATGTCGCTTCAGATGACAAGCAATGCCCGGCAATTCGGAACTTTCATTCACTTTCAACTCGACTCATTCATTCCTACGGAACGGATCATGAGAAACGAATTAAAACACTGGAAAACAGATGTCCCCTCTGGATTGATCGTCTTCTTGGTAGCAATCCCCCTATGTCTCGGTATTGCACTGGCCTCGGGTGCTCCAGCTCTCTCCGGAATCATTGCCGGTATTGTGGGTGGCTTAGTGGTCACTCTTTTCAGCAATTCGTCACTCGGTGTTAGTGGTCCTGCTGCTGGCTTGGTAGCCATCGTGTTGCCAGCCATCCAGTATCTTGGCTTTCAAAACTTTCTGCTGGCTGTTGTCCTTGGGGGTGTCATCCAGTTTCTACTCGGCTGTTTCCGAGCCGGTACGATCGGCTACTATTTTCCAACCGCAGTGATCAAAGGGATGCTCGTTGCGATTGGATTGATCATCATTTTAAAACAGATCCCTCATGCTTTTGGCTACGATGAAGACTACGAAGGTGATTTGGCTTTTGTCCAATCGGATGGCTATAACACGTTCTCCGAATTGAGCCATGCGATCGAAGCGAGTACACCGAGTGCAGCCATTATCAGTGTCATCTGCCTCGCGATTCTAATTCTCTGGGAAACCCAACTGATCAAACGTTTCTCTTGGTCAAAGATCATTCAAGGACCACTCGTCGCAGTCATCGCGGGTATCTTGCTTGGACTAGGGTTCTCATTGAGTGGATCGATGCCATTAGGCTCTGACCATCTCGTCTCGCTGCCCGATGGCACCAAGACCGATCGCATTGAATTGGTCGTTACCGGAAGTGAAGAAAAC
>JAYYHM010000425.1:0-2650 GCA_036148415.1 Planctomycetota bacterium | reverse complement strand
TTGATTGGGTGTGAGCCTGTCGTTTTCCTTGGGAGGCATTTCGGAATCTTACCACTTGATCGCACACACCAAATATCTTTCTTCCGGTTTTACAATAAAGATCGACGGATCACCTGTTTCACCACCTCGCAATAGTGCTTCGCGGCTCAAAACGCTGAAATCACCTTTGAGGTCATCGGGATCGGCTCCGTGACAGCCTTGACATTTTTCTTTCAGGATCGGCAGCACTTTCAGGGTGAAGAGATGCTCGCCCGAAATGATCTTTGGATTCCCGTCGGCAATGCTCTTTCTTTCGTCAGCGGACTGAGCTGGACCACAGGCGAAGCCTAGCAATACGATAGCAAGGATCATTTGCGTACGAAGTGTTGAGCTCATCTAACCTGCTGCAAGTGTGGACTCGAAAATTTATTGAGTTTAACGATGCCGTGGAGTCAGCTCACCGAACTATTTGTCTTGCCAGTGGCTGAGAAGCTTTGTTGGAGACTATTCCTTGCAGGTGGAACCTTTATGCAAACTCGACCTTAAAAAGATCGTCAATTCGCCCTGCTATCCACTCTATATTAAACGATGATTGTAAGGAGAGCCATGTATTCGTCGGAGTTTTGGTCTCCTACGACACTCCCCCCGCTCTATCCGAATAAATTTCCGTTTTTTAACTATTTTGCCGCATCAACGTGGTTGCGAACGTAAATCGATAAAGCGTTACCCGCGGAGGATAATAAGGCCTTTATTCACGGTCGGTGAGGCCTCTGGGATTCTGCACCAAGCCGGCGGCTCGTTGATTCAATCCCTTCTTTTTTCCATCGCCGAGGTCGGCTCTCGCTTTTTCAGCTAAGGCGCTTAATCTCGCAACGACTTCGGGATAATCGTCCGACACATCCGTTGTTTCAGAAAGATCGGTGTCGAGATCAAATAATTGCGGGAGTTGAACGGATTGATCACCACGCGCGTTGGCCACTCGAAGTTTCCATCGGCCTGATCGAACACACTCAAGGGTTTCACGGAAAAAGTAGAAGAATGCTTCGTGTGGTGACAAAGCATTAGGTTTCCCGAAAATAACATCTTCGATATTCTTGCCGTCAATGGTGACATGGGTCGGAGTTTGGGTGCCGGCTAACGAAGCGAAGGTTGGTAGTATGTCCATAGAAGTGATTAGCTGCGAAGATTGCCGACCCGCAGGGATTTTTCCAGGCCAGCACATAATATTGCAAACTCTTTGTCCACCCTCAAAAGTCGTTCCTTTTCCTCCTTTGAGTGGTTCATTGTGAGATCCATGTCGGGTTGCTCCGCCGTTGTCGGATGTGAAGATGACGAAGGTGTTGTCCTCTAATTTTAGTTCTTTTAGAGTCCGGAGGATTATTCCTGTGGACCAGTCAATTTCCTCAACTGCGTCTCCCCATTTCCCGTTCTTCGATTTTCCAGCAAATTTCTCTGAAGCGTATTGAGGCCAGTGCGGCATCGTGTGAGGTAGATAAAGGAAGAACGGTTTGCTCTTGTTTTGAGTAATAAATTCAACTGCTTCCTGGGTGTAACGCTGGGTGATCAGTCTCTGGTCGGGTTCTTGCTCAATGACTTGTTCGTTTCGCATCAAGGGAAGCGGCGGATAACGGTAAGGTTTCCGTCGTGAGTCACGGCCCATGTCGTTTGAATAAGGAATGCCGAAATAATAATCAAATCCCTGACGTGTCGGAAGGAAAACAGGTTGATCACCCAAGTGCCACTTGCCAATGATCGCCGTTGAGTAGCCAGCTTCTTTTAAAACTTCGGCGATCGTAATCTCTTTGGGATTAAGTCCTCTTTTTCCTCGTGGGAAAAGAACCCATTGACCCGCGTGGTCTTGGTGTAGATTGATCCGACGCGGATAGCATCCTGTCATCAATGAAGATCGCGACGGAGTGCATACACCTGAAGTTACATAGAAGCTTTTGAACATCGTACCTCTCTCGGCCATCTCGTCGATGTTCGGAGTGCGATGTAGTTCGGAACCGAAACAACCAACGTCGCTATAGCCCAAGTCGTCGCAGAAGACGATGATGAAATTCGGCTGAGTAGCCGCCTCAACCGATCGTGTTGCCAATGCAAATGTTACTAACGCTGCGAATGTAGCGATTGATTGGAGACAGGGGCGTTTCATCAATGATTCCTTGATGAGGTTTCTGGAGCCATGAACATGAGTGGGAATTCTAACGCTTAGCCCGCGGCACGAGAGGAGGGTTCAGACGGTATCACCGGTTTTTTTACACTTTGAACTTTGTTTAAGGATGGGCCGAAATTGAATCAGCTCTCACTCTTTTGTGGATGTCGAAGAAAGGGGTCGAGTTTCGAAGATCCGACCTCGAACACCTATCAACCAGAATGTAATCACGCCAATCAGCGAAGAGGGGAAGAACATCAATGCGATTGAAAGCCCTGTCTCCATTCCAAGTGCGAATTTCTCAAGTGTAAAAGTGTCAGGCGATTGGGTGCTAATACTGGAAATCATAAAGATGATGAAGCTGCCGACTGTCAAGACGCAAAGGCTGAGTATCCAACAGAGAAGCACGCTTGTTCTAGTCAATCGTTCCTTCTTCTTGTAATAGATTAGAAAAGGAAACAGTGTGATCGCCATCAAGAGATAATTTGCTGGTACCATCACCATTAATCCGATGAT
>JAYYHM010000424.1:0-4773 GCA_036148415.1 Planctomycetota bacterium | reverse complement strand
GTGAGGCGATACTCATCGGGCGTGCCCACCCTGCCCCGCTGATGCTTGAGTTCCTCGCGGACGTTATCCACGCTGATGTCCATTGCATCCGTCGGCCAGTGCTTACAAAAATCATTCAGGAATTGAGGCCAAGTGCGGAGGTTGAAGCGTCGCATGTAACTGACAGGCAATGAAAACCCGTGGTCGATCCCAGCAATGAAGGGGCGATCCATCATGAGTTGCTCCTTGAGCCATGCAGCCACTTCCTTCCTGCACCAATTGCGATGGCGTTTTGGGGAGGACTCGGGTGATAAAATTGAACTGGGGTCCTCACCCGGATCGGCTTGATAGACCTGAAGTGAGGGCGTACGTGTGCTCGAGGTGCCACGTCCCGAGTAGTCAATTCCAATGTATCGCTGAAACAGGGGCATCGGATCAAAGCTCGCATCAGAGTGCAATGGATTACGGATATCCCCGTGGATGCAGGACGCTCCGAACGACGGTCGAGCAAACCTAGGATTCTGCGGTTAGACCACGGTTATTACTTGTCAAGATCTTCTGGGCTGCATCATCCTCTGGGCTGCATCATCCTCTGGGCTGTGTCTTCTGGACTCAATGTTCTTGATCGGGGCGGTAACCTACTCTCCTTTGAGGATCTTGAAGTCAAGTCGCTACCCGGAAGATTCGAAATTCGGCATTTCCTTTCGACGCTGTAGCGATTTCAATTCATGAAAATGTTGCACGAATTCAGTTCGCACTGAACCGAGGTGTGTTCGCAGATGAATTGTCGTAGACTGGGCATCCCCTCCGCACTGCCAACCGATTGACCTGAATGAACCCACCGATGAATGAATCGCTGCGATGGATAGACGAGGTGGATGGCAGTCGGTGTCTGCTGCCGAAAGTTTCCAATCCTGTTCAGCGTGGGTTGAGCTGGTTGGGACTGGTGCTTTCCGTCATGTTCGCCGCCTGGCCTTTTGCAATCACGGCTTTCTTTTACGGGGTCCGCAGCGATCTCAAGCCGGAACAAGAGATCACGGGTGTTGATTTTCTGCCTTTGGCCTTTTTCGGCTTCTTTCTGTTCCCAGTTGCCATTGTGCTTTCTTTGAAAAGCTGTCTGAGTCTGTTTGGTTCGTCGGAGCTTCTGATCGATTCAACGCACCTCAGCGTGATACGACGCTGGGGAATCTTGCGTCGTCGGCTTCGCTGTCCTCTGTCAACCATCGATGGGTTTCGAGTTGAAAAACCGGAGGATGAATTACCGACATCGGAAGCGAATGCGGTTGTGGGATTTTCTTTGTTCGCAAATCGTTCAAGCTTGGTCGCTAGGCATTCCGGAGGTCGTAAGCTTTACATCGTCAGGGCCTTCCCCAATGCTCTGGTTGAAGAGTTGGGTGATTCGTTGCCGTCACAAGTGCGGCGAATTGCAATTCGTTCTGGAATCCACCGACAAGGTAGCTTGATCGCTGAGCATCCTATCTCTGTGTTACCCGTCGAGAATCTCGATCGTATCCAGCCTAGACCCTCGGGTGATACAGCGAGCCAAGCTTTGTCGTCACCGCCACTGGGTAGTTCATTGGTTTTACACAAGACATCCGGAGGTCTGATCATCGAGTCACCCAAACTGGGTTATCTTGGGTCCACCACCCGGGTCGGACGACTCACCTTCTATGCTTTCACGGCGATTCAGATCCTGCTTTCCGGTGGCCTTGTTCCTGCACTGCTTGCGGGGAAAGTGAACGGTAGCCCCTCAGCGGGCTGGGTCATTTTTGCTGTCTTCACGGCCTTTTGGATCATCGGAGTTGTCTATCTGTTTTATGCAGCTTCTTTGCAAGGGAAGGTAACCCTGGATGATCGTGACCTCAGTTTTTCCGAAAAGAGCTTGTACGGTATGAAAGCGTCGCATTGGCAACGCAGAAAAATTGATGCGATTGAATTGGGTGTGAAAGAATATCGATCCGATGATGGAGTGACTTGGGATTACTTCGTGAAAGTGTCGCCTCAAGAACTTGGGCAAAGGGCCTGGTTCAGCCATCTCAGCAAGCAAGAAGTTGAGTGGATGGTTGAGTGTTTGAAGATTTCAGCCCCAGAGATCGAATACTCGGAATCATCAGATGGAAGATAGAACAAGGCAGGGAACACCAGGGAACACCAGGGAACACCAGGCCAAGCAGGGTTGAGCAAGAGGTTGGCGACCCGATGTTCCAGAATTCAGCTACGGATCCGGACCCCTTCACGGCCGAGTTAGTCGAGCGTGATTCCGCGGGCGCTCAAGCCCATGCTCCCTTGACCGGTACCTCGTCGGTAAGAAAGTCGTTTGGAGCGAATGTTTTGGAGGGTGTCGGCAATCTCGTGTTATTGGTGTGGACGATTGTCAGTGACCGGTTTCGTATTTTTGACACCGACTACCAGATGATCGTACTTTTGGGTTGTGCCTGCAATTGGGCTGTCGATCGTCATCTTGATTGAGCTGATCCGACGTCCCCTTTCGGGTTTGATTTTTCTGGGGCTAACGCTGATCTTTCTTAGCATCGCGATCATGCATTGCACCTTGATCGCGGTCATCTCACTATCGATATAGATCTTTTCTGATGAGATGCAAAAAAAGCGAGCCACTGGGGGCTCGCTTTGTCGGTTGAATTCACCTGCATGTCGCTTTCTTAATGCGAAAGCTTCCTGCTTATGTTGCTTCGATGTTGTAGCAGAGAAGTAATCCTTGATCTCGGATGTAGAGCTTTCCGTTTGCAATCACCGGATGAGCCCAAGCTTTGGAACGTGAACGATCAGGTTGATCAAAGCGGCCTCGCTCGATGTATTCTTCTTTTGAGGGTTCCATCAGCACGATGGGCCCATCTTCGCTTCGCAGGTACAGGCGACCATCCGCGTAGGCGACGGCTCCTTTTGGTCCTTGACGAGATTTCCAAAGCACATCACCGGTTCCAAAATCAATGCCAGTCATCATGCCTCCGCCGTTGCCGCCGTTCGCACCATAGAGGGCACCGTCGATAACAACCATCCCGCCGTGATGATTCTGCATGCTGGAGGTGAAGTAGAGCTCTTCGAAGTCGAAGCTGCCATCCTCTTTCATGATGAGTTGGATCGCACCTCCGCCGTTACCGTAAGCGGAAGCGGCGAACAGGATGCCGTCGCTATATATCGGTGTGGAGCAGTTGATGCCCATCGCGTTGGCGGGGGCGGTGTATTGCCAGAGAACTTTCCCCGTCTCGGCTGCCACACCAATGAGTGCTTTGGCAGTGAGCTGGACATATTGCCGTTGGCCTTCAAAATCGATGGCGATGGCTGACGAGTAGGCAGCACCCGGGCGAGATCCGCCACGGCCGAATAGGCCTCGGCCTCCAAAGCCACCGCGTCCGCTTGGCCGTGCATTCTGGTTTTGTGCGTCGGGATCTTGGGGGATTGGAGCCGTTTGTGGCTGCACAAAGTTGCCGTCTGTCTTTTGCGGAGAAGGGGTACTTGGCTGAAGTCCCAGAGGCTGCGAGCCTCTTGGCTGGAGACCTTGTGGGCTTGGGCGTAGACCTTGTGGGCTTGGTTTTCCTCTGGGGGCCGGCCCATCTCCGGGAACTTGGTTGCTTTCGGTATTGCCTGATTCATCTGCGTTCAAGTTGGTCTTCCAGAGGGTTTCGCCTGTCTTCTTATTTAATGCGACCATCGTCGCTTCGGGACCACCCGGTGTGCAGATCACTTGATCGCCGTCGACGAGTGCCGATTCCCTGAAACTCCATGGCGGGACTTTTCCTCCAAAGTCGTCGGTAAGTTGACGTTCCCAAACGAGTTCTCCATCGGCAATTTCTAGGCAGGCAACTCGCCCACCCATACCGATCACGTAGAGATGCTCGCCATCCACGGTGGGTGTTCCTCCGGGTCCTTCTTTAGATTGTCGCATGCGTTGTTCAACGGCGTCGCCGATCGGTGTGCTCCAAACCGCGGAGCCATCTTCCTCCGATATTGCCCAGACGACCTCTTTACCGTTCTGGTTACTCATGCCGTAGAGCTTTCCGCCCACCACGGCGGGAGCACTATCACCGCCACCGAGGTTCTCGATCCGCCATGCGAGCTCTGGACCCCCTTCCGGCCACTGTTGGAGAAGTCCTTTTTCTGCGGAAACCGCGTTACGATTCGGGCCCTGCCACTGCGGCCAATCGTCTGCTGAGGCACCTCTCTGGCCAAAAATAACGAGAGCTGGAGCGACGAGAGCGAGACCGCGAAGGTTTTGCTGCAAACTCCGCTTTAGACTCGGGAAAGCCATCTTTGGGAAAAGCTTCATAGATTGGACCCATGCAATGATGATAGGGAGAGGATATGACAGGTAGGTCACCGTTCATTGATTGAAATCTAACGATTCATGCCGCTTCTAACACCAGTAATTTCAAAAGAGTTCGCCAGATTTTTCTAAATCTCCTCATTCATCGTTCAGCACGCTGAACCTTGTCTCGTTCGCCTCGTCAGGCATTCGAGGTGAGCCTCGCCTTGAAGTGATTCACCGATGTGGTGATTCAGGAGCCATTCACCATGAGAATTCCGTCAAATCCGAAACTCATTGGCCAGTGACGGCAACTGGCGTGTTCGATAGCTTGGTACAGTGCAAGGATCGGTAATGCGGGAAGACGGCGACCGATAGCGGATGAAGAGATCTGAGGCGGCCATGTCATCTTCGACTGCTTGTTTGCGGTACCCAGGTTTGTTCGACCCCTGACAGAGCGTTAACCCCATCATTCGGAGTCCTACTGTGGAAAACCCTTCGAAGAGATTGCCGCCTCGGTTCATTCTCACATG
>JAYYHM010000423.1:0-10287 GCA_036148415.1 Planctomycetota bacterium | reverse complement strand
GCGCATTGGTTATGGAGCAAACAATGCTCGCAAATGCTATCCACTCTATCGTTGAGGAGGGACAGTATGTCCCGGTTCCAATGAGCAAAGATTTATCGAGCCTGCTTCCTAGAACCTCAGAAATAGTGGGAATGTAGGGAGTTTCAGTTTTATAGAGTACGAGCTTTCCGAAAAAACAAGCATAAACCGTTGACGATGCAAGTAGGACATGCGTAGTATGAGTGTCATGATAAATCGATCTCCCCTAGACGAATTGCTCCTGACGCTTCTGAGCGTCTTGCGATGAGGGTTCGTTGAGATCTCGGAGAAAAGAGAATCAAAACACTTCGAGCCCGAGTCGCAATCAGCGACTCGGGTTTTTTTATGTTGGCGGCTGAATCAGAGACACCAAGAAGGTGATGAAGAGATGACTGTTTCCGGTGAAGTTAGTGACCATACCGATGGCTCATCCCCCGAAAATGAAAAGAGTCGGGCGATCAAGATTTTCGACACTACTCTTCGTGACGGGGAGCAATCCCCGGGCGCGAGCATGAACCTGGTCGAAAAATTGGAAGTTGCTCAGTTACTAGCAGACATGGGTGTCGACATCATCGAAGCTGGGTTTCCAATTGCTTCGCCTGGAGATTTTGAATCTGTCAAGCAGATCGCGCAGACTGTCCGTGGATCCACCATCTGTGGTTTAGCTCGATGCAACGATAAAGATATTGATACTGCGTGGGAGGCAGTCAAGTATGCACCTCAAGCGAGAATCCATGTCTTTTTAGCAACAAGTGCAATTCACCGTGAATTCAAGTTGCGGATGACACCAGATGAAATTTTGGCACGCGCGAAAGCCGGTGTGAAACGTGCCGCCAGTTATTGCGACGACGTTGAGTTTTCTCCAGAGGATGCATGTCGTACGGAACATGATTTTCTCTGTCGAGTGGTGGAAGCTGCGATTGATGAGGGCGCAACCACGGTAAACATTCCGGATACCGTTGGCTATGCGACGCCAGACGAAATTTAGACCCGTTTCAAGATACTTCGAGATCGTGTGCCAAATATTGATAAGGCGGTCTTGAGCACCCATTGCCACGATGATTTAGGTCTAGCTGTTGCGAACAGCCTTGCTGCCGTGGCAGCAGGCGCGGGCCAGATTGAGTGCACGATCAACGGTATCGGTGAACGTGCTGGCAATGCTGCGTTAGAGGAAGTGGTAATGGCTATGAAGACTCGCAGCGATTTTTACAGATGTCGCACACACATTGATTCGAAGAGACTCGTTCCAGCCAGCCGCTTGGTGTCCAAGACTACGGGTATACAAGTACAGCGAAATAAGGCCATTGTCGGACGAAATGCATTCGCTCATGAATCTGGAATACATCAGGACGGAATGTTAAAAGAACGCAGTACTTATGAAATTATGCGACCAGACGAGGTTGGATTTTCTAAAACAGATTTGGTGTTGGGCAAACACAGTGGTAGAGCTGCATTAGCCGATCGTGCCAAGAATCTTGGATTCACACTCACAGGTGAACAGCTTCAACAGGTCTTTGAACAATTCAAGATCCTCGCTGACAAGAAGAAAGAGATCTATGACGGCGATATCATTGCATTGGTTCAGCATCAGATCACTGGATCTGTTGAGGAACAGTGGGGTTTAGTTGATTACGTTGTTAGGAGTGGTAAGGACCATGAGCCAAGTGTCGAATTGACGCTCAAGCATGGTAATCAAGAGTATTCGGAGTCGGTGCAGCAGGGAGATGGGCCAATTGATGCAGCCTTTTGGGCGGTTGAAAAAATTGTTGGAATGGAACTAGTTTGCAAAGACTTTAGGATTCGAAGTGCCTCGCTCGGGAGAGATGCAATCGGTGAGGTAAATCTGGAGGTTGAATACGAAGGTAGAAGTTATCGTGGCGTTGGTGTAAGTACCGATAGTGTAGAGAGTACAATCTTGGCGATGCTTAATGCTATTAATCGAATTATTGATGAAAAGGCTTCAAGCCAACCACCTCGTGTGCGATGAGTTGATTTTCGATTAATCCTTCTCTTGGGTTCAGTATCCCCGCTAGAAATTATCGTCTGTCGTTATTGGTTGTCTGACTTTTCGTTACCAGACCCATGTTTGGTTGTCTTAGAGCTACTTGGACGGAGAATCAGTTCTCCTGTGTGAGGGTTGACCGATAATCGCTCAGGCGGGGAGATCCCTGTAAAAGCTTTGTCTGATAATTGCTCGTGAAGCTTCGTGAGTTCACCAACCTTCAGCGGTGTGCTGTCTAGATCGTCCTCCGTGAATTCTAAATCGCGCGATCGACTGATTTCCACATCCTGCATCTCGAGCGTCGCTATCTCATCCGGTGTTGGTAGAGGGTCGTCTGGGAAGTTTGGGTTAGTGTTTCGATTCATGGTGGACAATCACGTATTTGCTGGAAAGATCTGCTCGACATTCTTCCTTAGAACCCGATGGCCTAACTCTACAGCTCGTTCGACGGTCCAACCTGAGTGTTTAACGAACTGCTCGCTGAGTACATTGGCTAGCACACGTCGATACATATCAAACTTCGGAAAAACAAATTCAAGTTTATAGGCATCGCTGTAGTAACCAATCTGCTTGTTTTGAGGGACAGCTTCCAATCTTGCGGTAGCATCTTTTGCGATGATTGATGGTGTATTGCTGTACCACCAGTGACCATTTGTGATCACATTCGGAAAGATCCAAGCATAGCTCACAAGTTCCTGATTTGTCACACTTGCGAGTACAGAGATTGGAAAGTTTACATTGGGGAAAGCATTGAACAGATCACTATACTGAATAAGTGATACACGGCTGTCGTAGAGGTCCTGTCCCTGAAAGACTCCATTCCCGTAAACGCCGCGATTCACTCCGATCATTAAATCAAAGGGAAATTGATATTGTTCACATAATTCAGCAAGTGTCCAGAAAACCCGATTCGATAATGCATTCTGATTGGCGGCGGAGGCATTTTCACCATGTTTTAAAACATCTGACAGTGCAGTTTCGGTTCTGCCATCACTTATCGACTCTGGCGTGAAGGATGGAGGCAACGAGATAGCACACGCTCTTGCACCTTTCTTTTTGAAATGCTGGAAGCGCTGCTCAATTGCATCACGTAGATTTGAAAGTGATCCATCTAGGGGTACACCGGAACAGTGCTGCAGCCGCTCTTGAATGGAATCTTTTGATAGATGAAAGACTAAGTCATCGGTTCTTAAGCATGGAATGTATGTGCTGGTGTCAAAGCCTTCCAATGGATCATCAAAGTCATTGGTTAAGAAAACTGACTCAACGTTACTTTCTTTTAAAACGGTATCTGACCAATCTGCAGCCGTCATTTTTGATTCGGCGTTGTCATAAATGGACTCCCAATTGGATTCATCTAGTCGGTTATCCTCTAGGCCAAAAAACTTTTGGCAGATATCAACGAGCCATCCATATTGAGCAGTATTCTCGATGGGCCCAAGGTTTGAGACCAGTCGTTGCACTTTTTCCTTATCAGAGATTCTTTCCTCCTCAATTGACTCTTTTGGCATTCCAGCGGAATGTGCCAACTCAGTGTAATAGTGGTAACCCAATAGATCTGCGAGTGTTTTCGAAGCTGGAGCTAATGGGTCGATGTGTGTATGCGGGTCAATTAAGCGAACTTTTGAAATCTCTTGATAAATTGTCTCGGCACCTGATTCTGTCATGGTCTAGATCGCTTTTAGGTCTAATATTCTTGAATGTTTGGAGATGGATCGCCCGGTCCCAGGGATGAAATAGCAGTCTATCACTAGCAGAGAAGGGCAGGGCGTAAATTTCAGTCAGCTGATGGTGCCACCGGCGCCAGATCGCAAAAGGATAAATTGTGGGGGCGACTAACGTCAAATGCTTGTAACGATTAAGTCTTTTTCGAGTCTCTTGCACGAATGGGCATTCTTCAGCTTGATCCGTCACTCGAATTGTTGGTGGTTTTCACAAAGGTCTAAGAAAAATCTACAAGATCGTTTTCGCTTCCCTACAATGAACCAGACAATAGGCGAGAGAATTTGCTGCCTCAACTGCTAGATGCTTGCACCGGAGAAGAGTCGCTATGGACGATCAAACCAGCTTCTCAGAAGAGATTCCGAACCAGCCAAGCGGAGATGGCGATCAGGCAGGGCTTCCAATCGACTTTGGCCCTGAGCCATCCAGCGACCTAAACCCTGAACAACCCCAGGCATCGCCCGTTGGTATTGAATCACACAAAAGCGTTACCTCGAATGCCGCATCAATCGACAGCCTACCCAGAGTACGTGAGTCGAATAAGAGACGTCATACTGACTCCTTGACCCAGACTCTGACCGTCTTGGCTACTGTTTCTCTAATGTTACTTTCGGCAAGGTACATTGTGCCCAGTATCGTGGAAGAGTTACGCTTCGCATGGCATCGAGGGGAATTGCGAGCTGAGTACCAATCAGGAAGGGACGGCCTTAAGAATGTTTCATTAGACACTCTCAGTGATGCTTACCAAATGGTGACATCGGCAGTGGGTCCCAGTGTGGTGCACATTGATGTAGAGCGAGATTTGTCAGATGAAGAGAGATCTTTTTCTCGGCAGCTATTCGGTGGAGGCATGACACCAACTGACCAAGGTAGCGGAGTGGTCGTAGATCGGGATGGCTATGTGTTGACGAACCGACATGTGATTCTCGGAGGAGAAGCGATTACTGTGACCCTAAGTGATGGGCGTCAGTTACCGGCAAGTATCGTCGGTTCTGATGCCCTCACAGATCTGGCGCTTTTGAAGATCGAAGCGAGCGACTTGTTGCCTATCCCCTGGGGTGATAGTGATCTCTGTAAGGTAGGAGCACCGGTCTGGGCAGTTGGTAGTCCTTTCGGCTTGGACCGGACAATTACGTTTGGCATTTTGAGCGGAAAACATCGCATGGTTCGCGCGAGTACGCAGTATCAGGACTTCATGCAGAGTGATGTAGCAGTTAATCCCGGAAATAGCGGTGGCCCTTTAGTAAACGCACGTGGGCGTCTTATCGGGATTAACACGGCGATTGTTGGTGATACCTATCGCGGAGTGAGTTTCTCGATTCCGAGTAACGTTGCAAAGCAAGTTTATCAACAGTTACGAGAAAATGGGCGAGTGCAACGGGGCTGGCTAGGTGTAAAGCTCGATGATATCGAATACGACCCGAATATTAATGAAGATCCACTTCTTCGCGGAGCATTGGTGGATTATCTGACTGACCCACAGTCGCCTGCTGCGATGGCTGGTATGCAGCCAGGTGATCGCATTAGGAAAGTAAATGGGAAACGCATACAAAACCGAGCGCATCTTATGCGAGAAATTGGGAGCACTTTAGTGGGATCGGCGGTTAAGATTGTTGTGGAGAGGTCGGGGAATGAACTAGAGCTTTCGGTGGTTCTCGGGGCGCGACCTAATGAATTGAATCAGCAGTAAGTCAAATGTCCACCACACCTTCCGTGTTTAACAATTGTAGAAGTTGCTGCGGTCAACATTCGACCTTTTTGAACTCTGCCCAAGAACACACTCCACAAAAGAGCCGCCTCCTTCTAAGATAGGTGGGGGACTGTGTTTCGCTAGTTTGGTAGACGCAGTCTGACTGGTTAAGACTTAGACCCGTTCTCCTCAGGCGCCAGCAATGCCTGTTTGGTTTTACGGTCTCACTAATTCCACACAGAGAGCTTGGCTCGGACAGATTCAATGAAATTATTCATTCCATTTATGATGGTATTATTTTTACTCAGTTCATCCGCTGGATTTGCTGAAGAAAAAAAAGATGCGGATCCTGCAAGTCAAGTTGGGATTGCATCGAAAAAGCCTGAAGCCGGCCCAAGTGTCAAGGTCAAAGAGGGCTATATGGTTCCGTATATCCTGACTATTCCTGGGACAGATATCTCCTTGGAGATGATTCCCATTCCTGGCGGGGAATTTCTGATGGGTAGTCCAGCAGATGAGGAGGGGAGGTCAGATGATGAAGGTCCGCAGATCAAAGTGATTGCGGAGCCGATGTGGGTTGGCAAACAAGAAATTACTTGGGCACAGTACAAACCATATATGTATCTGTACGGGATATTTAAGGAATTTGAATCCCGCGGTGAACGACCTGTCACGGAAGAGAATCGAGTGGATTCCATTACTGCTCCCACCGAGCTTTATGATCCCACATTTACATTTGAGTATGGGGAAGAGGATGACCAGCCAGCCGTTACCATGACACAATATTCGGCTCAGCAGTACACGAAGTGGCTCAGCCGAGTGACAGGCCAGCAATATCGTTTACCCACTGAGGCGGAGTGGGAGCACGCAGCGCGAGGAGGCACAACTTCCGCCTATAGTTTTGGTGCTAATGCAGAAGCTTTGGACGAGTATGCGTGGTCTTTCGATAACTCGGGTCTCGAAGCGCCTTTGGTGGGCGGGAAAAAGCCTAACCCCTATGGGCTATACGATATGCATGGAAATGTTGCAGAGCTCACGGTCAACGAGTACACCGAAGATGGCTATGCTCAATACGTCGACAAGCAGCCCGTAAAGGCCTCGGAAATGGTTGTTTGGCCTGAGTGGGCTTATCCGGTAGTCGCCAGAGGCGGTAGCTGGGAAATGGAGGCAGATCGTTTGAGGAGCGCTGCACGATTAGCTTCTGATGATGAAATGTGGAAAGAGGACGACCCTAATTTTCCTAAGAGTCCTTGGTGGTTTACCAACGACCCAGCTAGAGGAGTTGGTTTCCGGCTATTCCGATCTTATCAACCACTGGGTGAGGATAAGATCACAAATTTTTGGGAGAATACCGCAGAAGATGTCAAGGACGATGTTCAAGCAAGACTTGTCGGCGGTCGCGGAGGCCTTGGCCTTGTGGATGAGAATCTCTCCGATGCGATTAAGAAGATGAAAGAATAGAAAGTAATTATTCGTCACTGGTGATAGGATAAACTATCTATCTCTTGATCACTGGATAGAGTTTTTTTCAACTTTCATTGCGATATGATCGGCAAGCAATGTTCCGATTCGACCAGATCTTTTAGGATGCGAAGTTAACGGATTCTTGTAGTAGCCCTCTGGTGCTGACTGGATGTCTGCAGCAACTGGGAAATTTCTTCAGTTTTAACCCCCACAAAATCGTGTACGAAAATATTGCTCTTGTAGGCGCAACGGGTGCCGTAGGACGAATTGTTTTAGAGCAGATGGTTCAAAGAAAGCTGCCATATCAAACTCTCAAGCTTCTTGCATCGGAAAGATCTGTTGGCAAGGTGGTAAACGTTGGAGGAGCGACGATACCTATCGAATTGTTAGAGCCCCGTGCGTTCGATGGTGTTGATTTGGTGATTGCCAGTACACCCGATGAAATCTCTAAAGAGTTCGCACCTTGGGCCGTAGATGCTGGAGCGGTCGTGGTCGATGAGAGTGGATATTGGCGTATGGATCCTAGTGTTCCGCTCATTATTCCTGAGGTGAACCCTGAAGCGGTGTCTAACCATCAAGGAATTATTGCGAGTCCAAATTGTAGTACGACCCAAATGGTCGTAGCTCTAGCGCCGCTCCATCGAGCAGCGCGGGTGAAGCGTGTAGTGGTAAGCACTTACCAGGCAACCAGTGGGGCTGGCACGGCTGGGAACGAGGAACTGTTCAAAAGCGTAAAGGAAACGTTAGCTGGTGGGACTGCTGAGCCGGCTACCTTTCAACACCCAATTGGTTTTAATCTGATTCCACAGATTGGATCGAATAAGTTTGAGGGGTACACGAGCGAAGAAATGAAAATGGTATACGAAACTCGCAAAATTATGGGTGATGAGAACATCGATGTTTGCCCTACATGCGTGCGGGTTCCCGTGACCATTGGTCACAGCGAGTCCATCCTCGTCGAAACAGAGCGACCCCTATCGGTGTCAGAAGCTAGGGATTTATTTTCTGCAGCAGATGGAGTTACTGTCGTTGATGATCTGGAAGACTTTGAATATCCCATGCCCCGTGATTGCGAAGGTAAAGACGATGTCTTCGTGGGGAGAATTCGAAAGGATATTAGTAGTGAAAACGGCTTAGCTTTCTGGTGTGTCAGTGACAATCTTCGTAAAGGCGCGGCCACTAACGCCGTCCAGATTGCTGAGTTGCTGCAGGAAACATCTTAAACATGTGAGCCTGCTTGCTGAATGAATAAGGTGAACAACGGATCATCACTAAGAAGCTAGGAGGTTGGTTGCTATGGAATCGGTGATGAAGACATACCATCTCACCGTTTCGTACGAAGGAACGCATTATTTTGGCTGGCAGATTCAACCCAACCGACCCACCGTCCAGGGACATCTTCAGGAAGCCATTAAGAAGGTTGTGAATCAACCTATCAATGTGGTGGGAAGCGGGAGAACTGACTCGGGTGTTCACGCAGTGGGTCAAGTTGTGAGTTGTCGACTCCCGTGGAGAAGCGCCGCCACTCAATTGGCTAAAGCTTTAAATACCAAGCTGCCCTCTGACATCACAGTGCGAGACTCTGTGGAAGTTGTCTCTGGGTTTCACGCGATCAGGGACTCCGTGCGAAAGCGATATCGATATCAAATACAAATTGGCGAAATTCCCTCTCCATTTGAAAGACGCTTCCGCTGGCTTTTGCGAAATCCACTGGATCTTGCAGCGATGCAGGAAGCCGCTCGGATACTTGAAGGTAGGCAAGACTTTGCCAGTTTCCAAGCATCGGGTGCTGAACGAGGTTCAACAGTGCGATCAATTTTTGAATGTAAGGTGAAGTGCCAGGCTGAAAATGATTTAGCGGAAGGCATGATGATCGCGATCGAGGTGGAGGCCGATGGTTTTCTTTACAACATGGTAAGAAATATCGTGGGAAGCTTGGTGCAAATTGGATCGGGTAAGGAAGAAGTGCAGTGGATCAAGACCGTGTTGGCTGCGAGAGACAGAACTAAGGCTGGACCAACGGCGCCTCCGCATGGGTTATTCCTAATGAGTGTTGATTACCCAAAGGATATTTATCTCATCGATGAATAAGGAAACTAGTCGTTGGAGCGTCAGGCAATCCCTCACAACAGTCGCTTTGAGATTTTCTTTTCTTGTTGATCCGGGAAAATATAGCGGGAGATGTGAGAGTCGGTGATCAGGTCGCGATCATGACACGCGTTGCTGAACAGGATGTTGACATATTTGAAGAGGAGATATTTTTGTTGGATTTGACCAGATGCGTTTTGCTAATCGACGGTTACAACGTGATCGCGCCTGTAGCTCCTCCCGGACGTGCAAGCGATCCTAGATGGCTTGAGCGTGAACGTAACCTTCTTCTCAATCGGTTGGGTTCATACTTGCCAGAAAAAGTTAGAAGTCTAACCTGTGTTGTGTTTGATGCTTCAAGGCCGCCTCTTGGTGTTGAGGACCACTATCGGCAAGACGGTTTAACGGTTCTTTTTGCAGTGAACTACCCGGAAGCAGATGATCTGCTAGAGGAAATTATCGGATCGGTCTTTTCCCCAAAAAGACTCTGCGTGGTCTCCAGCGATCATCGAATTCAAGCAGCGGCCGCGCGACGTGCGGCAACGGTATTTGATTCAGAGCTTTGGATCGATGATCTGGTTGATGGTCGAGTAAAACTTGCACCAGGGATTCTCAGTAAGATGAGCGGGCCAACTCAGGAAAATCCCACTCCAGATCGAAAAAATATTTCTGAATATCCTTCTCCAGAGGAGGTGAATCAATGGCTGGATGAGTTTGATCTCTGACACCTCTCCGCTCACTGGCTAGTTCCGCTGCCTCTTTCCTGCGCTGAAATCGACGAATTGTAGCAAATTGAGGTTCTGTCGCTGTCATTAATTCGATCCGATCGCGTGACGTGAGAGAGCATCGTGATCTGATTGCCAGTTCACCATTTCGCTATGTTCTGAGTTTTCACCAATGGGAATGTGCGTGATTCTTTAGGATTACCACGAGATGGGAACCTTCCGAACTTGAGGTGACATGCTTACAATCGCAGCTCCTCGGCGGTTCTAGATATGGGGTTAGAACCTTGGATTTTTAAAACACACTCCGATCAAGTATTTGGGAAACTCGACACGATGAATGACAGCGCGGTTAAGCAGCGTCTTTTTAATTTTTCAGCTGGACCAGCAACCATTCCGCTCTCCGTGTTAGAGGAAGTAAGAGAGGAAGTACTGTGTTATCCCGGTGCGGGTGCGTCGGTGATGGAGATTAGCCATCGAAGCAAGATTTTTACAGAGATTGCTGAGGACGCAGAAACCACTTTACGAACACTGCTCGAAATTCCAGAAGACTACTCAGTCCTCTTTCTCCAAGGTGGTTC
>JAYYHM010000422.1:0-2995 GCA_036148415.1 Planctomycetota bacterium | reverse complement strand
ATCGATATCGGATCCATATTGGATCTTTTCCCAGACCTATTGCTGTTGTTCCTGCTGGTGGCGCACCCGGCGAAATAATAGATATGACCTTCATTGATTCCTTAGGGGAGGCGTGGGTCGAAAAGGTTCAATTGCCCAGTGAAGAGTCTGATGCCTTCCCTCTTGTTGTTGAAAATGAGAAAGGCGTTGCACCGTCACCCAATTTCATACGAGTGAAAGCACAAGGTAACGTGCTGGAAGTCGAGCCGAACAACTCTTTCCAAGAGTCCACAGTTGGAACATTACCTGCGGCCTTTTCAGGGATCATTGGTGATTCCGGAGACTATGACTTTTTTAGTTTTGAAGCAAAGAAGGGGCAAACGGTTCGCTTGAAGTTGTTCGCTCGCGACATCCTCAGATCCCAGTTAGACGGGGTTGTGAACGTTTATAATGCAAGTGGTAGTCGGGTAGGCGGGAACGATGACTCGGGTGGACTTGATAGTTCGCTCGATTACAAAATCCCAGCGGATGGTATTTATCATGTTGGAATCAACGATCATCTCCGTAGCGGAGGTCCCGGTTTTAGCTATCGCTTGGAGGCCACCTTGGTGGAGCCTGAGTTGGTTTTGACCCTGCCAGATCGAACCCGTTACGTCGCTACCCAGATCAATGTAGCTCAGGGTAATCGCACCGCTGTGATGCTAAATGCGTCTCGCAGGGGTGTAGGGGGAGCAGTTGATTTGGAATGTCTGAATCTTCCTGAAGGGGTCGAGCTCACTCCTATACAAATGCCCGCTAATCAGAGCACAGTTCCCTTTCTCCTCTCTGCATCTAAGGAGGCGCCGTTAGATGGTCGTCTCGTTAATGTGGTGGGACGCATTCCCGATAATCCAATTGAAGGTCGTTTTACCCAGCAGCATCAAATGTTGATTGGCCTCAATAACAATGTGGTGAATGATTATTACGCCGATCGAGCAGCGATTGCAGTAATCAAAGCGATGCCATGCACCATTGAGGTCGTTGCACCTAAAGTTCCAATTGTTCGAAATGGATCAATGGGCTTGGTTGTTAAAATCGATCGTGGAACGCTCGACGCGGATGTACCCATTCGCATGCTCTACAATCCGCCAGGAATTGGTTCCAGCGGCAGCATCAAGATTCCCAAAGGGCAAAATGAAGCAGTGATCCCGTTGACTGCTAATGGATCTGCCGCGATTGGGCAATGGCCAGTAATCGTTTATGCATCGGTAGCAGGTAACGAGATCGCAAGTGAACCGGTAATGCTTGATATTCAGGACAAGCTCTTCAATTTCACTTTTCCCAAAACATCTGCTGAGTTGAGCAGTGAGTCAGCGGTTTTAGTTGACGTGGAAGTGATGAGGGAATTCACAGGAGAAGGTGAGATCGAACTTTTGGGTTTACCGGCTGGTGTTGTGTGTGAGCAAACCAAACAAGCTGTCACCAACGAGACCGAGCAGTTGGCCTTTCAGGTGAAAATTGAAGAGAAGGCACGTGTAGGCCAGCACAAGTCAATCGTTGCAAGAGCAACAATCACAAGTCCTGACGGGAAGATCACACAAACCTTGGGCACAGGAATTTTACAAGTTGATAAGCCTTTGCCTGCACCGGTTGTGAAGAAAGAGGAAGCAAAACCTAAGGAAGTGGCCAAGGCTCCGCCTAAACCTGTGCAAGAGAAGCCGCTCAGCCGACTCGAGCAGTTGAGACTTCTCAAAAAACAGCAATAAGAGTAACGGTCTGTAACCTAACCTTAATATCCGAACAAAGTCGCATTCCTTACGAGAGAGTCCCGTAGGAAACGATGAGACAACGAGAGTTCCAAGAACTGAGGGTTCGAATAATCATGCGTTTTCAATCGCTGATGACACTATTATTGATTTTCACATTAGTGAATAAGACTGCATTTTCTGTAGAGCCAGAGCCCGCAGCAGCGACAAAGTCAACACCTCCGACAGGTGCGGGGCTCAAGCTGGCTGTTTTCCCTGCCTCTATCGATTTGACGACAGCGAGGGATTACCAAACATTCATTGCAACGGTGACCCGAACCGATGATGTAACGATTGACGTAACCACGAAGGCAAATTGGACTCTCACTAGTGAAGAGTTCTGTAGGATCGAGGGTAATCAACTATTCCCCGTCAGTGACGGGGAAGCCGAGTTGATTTGTGATTACGCAGGAAAGCAGATTCGCGTACCGATCAAAGTGGATCGTAGTGCGGAAAAACTCCCCTTATCCTTCGAAAAAGACATAGTCCCAATCCTCACACGGAGTGGTTGCAACACAGGTAGTTGTCATGGTGCTGCTCGTGGGAAAGATGGGTTTATGATCAGTCTGTTTGGTTATGACCCTAATGGCGACTATCATCGGGTAACCCGAGAAATTGGGATGAGACGTATCAATCTCGCTGTGCCTCAGGAAAGTCTCTTCCTTACCAAAGCAGTTGGACAGGTGCCCCACTCCGGCGGAAAATTATTCGGAGCAGATTCGGTTTACTACGAGATGATTCTCGAGTGGCTCCGCGATGGTGCTCTAGCCGACGAAAAAGCGCCGCCAAAGGTTAGTAGTCTGGATGTTTTTCCCACTCAGGCCGTCATTGAAGGTAAGGACAGCACACAGCAATTTATTGCAGTCGCACACTACGACGACGGAACCACCCGAGATGTTACCAACCTTGCGGCATTTATGACTAACAATGAAACATCGGCTGCGATCGATAAGGATGGTTTAGTGACTGCCGGAGCAAGAGGCGAAGCCTTTGTCATGGCACGCTTTGAAACCAAGACGGAGGGTCGCCAAGTTTTAGTTCTTCCGAAGGATCTACAATACGAAGCACCCGAGATTACTGGTAATTACATTGATCAATTGGTTGGAAAGAAGTTGAATCAACTTCGTATTCTTCCGAGCGGTCTGTGCACGGATGAAGAGTTTCTGCGTCGGTGCACGATCGACATTACCGGGCAACTTCCCACCGAGGAAGATTATCAAGCCTTCATGTCG
>JAYYHM010000421.1:0-2981 GCA_036148415.1 Planctomycetota bacterium | reverse complement strand
GAAAGCATGTACGCTTGAAAGCCAGCTCTTGATGGCAGCAGATTCTGCAGGTCCATTCCACACAGATTTAACCACCGAAGAAAGTCAAATCCTGGGGGAAAGGGCTGAACAGGTCGCCGAAAAAGTCTCCCAACAGAGAGGCAAATTCACGACAAGCTTGGTTGCCGTAGAACGCCCATCTCCGCGGGTTACACGCGTGCTCAGACGGGGTGAATACCATCTTCCGATCGGGGAAGCCCTCGCCCCCGGAACGCCATCGATCCTTGGGGGCTGGAGTGAAAATTTACCCAACAACCGGCTTGGACTTGCCCAATGGTTGACCTTAAGAGAGAACCCTCTGGTTGCTCGAGTGCTGGTTAACCGGATCTGGCAGAGAGTGTTTGGTTCAGGCCTAGTCAGAACACCCGAAGATTTTGGTGTACAGGGACAACAACCTACTCACCCCGAATTACTGGACTGGTTAGCTGTGGACCTCATCGACACCGACTGGAATTTAAAGGAGCTAATGCGGTCCATGCTGCTCAGTCGAACCTTCCAACAATCATCAACTTGGAATGAGAACGTGGATGACCCGGAGAACCTTTGGCTGACGCGAGCCTCCAGCTACCGTTTGGATGCGGAAGTGTTGCGGGATCTCGGACTGTGGGCGAGTCATCAGCTCATCACCTCCACGGGTGGTGAAGGGATTAAGCCTTATCAGCCTCCCGGGATGTGGGCTGCTTTAGCGCACCCAGCCAGCAATACCAAAAACTACCAAAGCGATTCTGGGGAAAGACTGAAACGCCGGAGTCTATACGTGTATTGGAAGCGGACGAGCCCACATCCGATGATGACCCTCTTTGACGCACCCGACCGGGAATCGAGTTGCGTTCGCCGCTCACGCACCAACACACCATTGCAGTCACTAGCGATGCTGAATGAGACTCAGCGAGTCGAAATCGGTAGAGCCTTCGCGCAACATCTCCTCAGCAGGTATGACACGGATACCGCTCGCATCAACGGAATGTTCCTCAGCATCACTTGCAGGGAGGCGAACGCTAAGGAACAGACAGCCTGCCTGCGTTTGCTAATACAGATGCGTGAACGGTTCCAGGCATCCCCTCAAGACGCTAAGGAATTTTTGGAAGTCGGGGAGACTCCCCATGAAGCCGGCATGACCGTGGAAGATTTAGCAGCATGGTCAGTTTTGACGACGACTTTCCTCGCAAGTGACCAAGCCATCATGCTTTATTGATCATGGTGCAGTCATGCTTTGATGATGAAATTAACTCACTTTATACGGCCATTTGGATAGGGCGATGAGAGTGAGAATCAGGGCGTAAGATTCATCCGTGCGGCCAGCCGCACTCTCGCGTATCACCATAGTGTTCCTGCATTGGTTTCAAAAAAAACGTGAGAGTGTGTCGAGTTCATAAAACACCGTCCCAGTGAAAATCACTACAATGCCAGCTCGATGGAGTGTCTCCGGCCAACTTGAGGAATCTGGTGGCATCGAGACATCCTGCACAAGATTCCTGTCCCTTTCATAGAGATGTGTCTTATGACCTCCCCGCTCTGCCAGCGATCGATTCCCACCGTTCTGCTACTCTCATTATTCGCTTGGACAGCAATCGCCAATAGTGCGGAAAATTGGAATCGATTCCATGGTCCCAAGGGACAGGGTGATGCGGGGTCAGCGAATTTGCCCTCAGAGTGGACGGACCAAGACTACAGCTGGAAAAGGGAGATTGGGTCACGAGATGTTGGCTCCCCAATCATTATTGATGGAAAGGTTTACTACCTTGCTTATCGATCCGATAAGCGACAGCTATCCCTAGAATCACTTGAGTTGAGTAGTGGAAAGCTAAGATGGAGTCGCCCATTCCCGCAGGTGGAGTACCATCTTCATTCGAGAAATACTTTTGCTTCGGGGACACCATCCGCCGACGAAAAAAATATCTTCGTCGCTTATGCCGAACCCGAACACACCTACCTCAAGTGTTTTGATCATTCCGGGAACGAACTCTGGTCTCGAGATTTTGGGTCATGGCAATCGCAGCATGGATTTGGTACCTCACCAAGAATCCATGATGATGTTGTTCTACTTTTCAATTCACAGCAAGCGGAGCAACTACGTCCCGGGCAAACTCCTGGAGTCAGTCGCATTATCGCGGTGGATCGGAACAGTGGGCAGGACGTCTGGGAAACGGAGTTAACCGCCACTCGGTCGTGTTATGGGATGCCTGCTGTTTACCAAAGCGGCAAACGTCCACAGGTGATTAATGCCAACACTGGGGATGGAATGTTCGGCTTGGACCTGAAGACAGGAGAGAAACTCTGGAATCTTGAGGTCTTTGAAAAGCGAGTTTGCAGCACACCTTTAATCCATGGCGATATCGCCATCGGCACATCAGGGAGCGGTGGAGGAGGCAACCACCTTGTTGCAGTAAGAATCCCAAAGAGTGCTGGCGAAAAACCCGAGCAACTCTATCGCATCGATAGGGGTGCCCCATACGTGCCGACACCCGCGATACGGGGAGACCGCATGTACATGGTGGACGACAAAGGAATCGCCTCTTGCATTGACATTGAAACAGGCAACAACCTCTGGATGGAGCGAATTGGGGGACGAGGGGGCTTCGGAGCATCTCCGATCCTGATCGGTGACAAACTGCTTATCATTAGCCTAGGCGGTGAAGCCACCGTTCTTAAGGCCAGCGACGATTTTGAAGTTCTCGGCGAGATGGACTTGGGCGGACCGGTCGGTGCGAGCCCCGCATTCGCGAGTGGATGTTTGTTACTTCGGATTGGAAACGAATTGCGTTGCCTAGGAGGAAAATCCATCTAGCCCCAGCTTGCGTCTCAATGAAAGGACATTCAGTGAATCTTTTCTCCCGCAGCAGTATCTCTTCCCGGTCGTATGGCCACACCCTAGTACTTGGCTTTGCATTTTGGCTGCTCAGCTCAAGTCACCAACATTCATGGTGTGAACAAACCTCGCC
>JAYYHM010000420.1:0-3626 GCA_036148415.1 Planctomycetota bacterium | reverse complement strand
CCTTTTCAGGTGGATACCGAAGGAAGGGATGAGATCTCATTACGGATCGAACTCCAGAAATGCCTGTCGCAGGAAGATCAATACGATAAGCCCATTCTATTGATCGTTGATAACGCGCAACGATTGACCATGGATGCCTTTGAGGCCATCCAGTCAGCTACCGATTTACTGGCTCATGGGCGTCCGCAAATTCAGGCCATTCTGCTCGGAACTCAAAAATTGGAGGAACTCCTGATTGGTTCCTGCCCAGAGTCCTTCACCCAACGCATCGCAACACGCTGTTACCTCCAGGCTCTCAACGAAAATGAAACCCGATCTTACATCCATTCCATCATCGTTGAATGCAATGCTGAACCGTCTGAGACCATCACCGACGACGCCCTCTCTACGCTATTCCACTTCACCAACGGAATCCCGAGAGTGATCAACCAACTCATGACCGAGGCCATTGATCTTGCGGCGTCTAAAGACTGCACCGCAATCGATGAGGGAGTCATTCAGTCTTCCTGGGCTAGTCTGCAGCAACTGCCCGACCCCACGGAAACCGAGGAATCAATGGCTCACAGCCATGAGATTGACTTTGGGGAACTTACCGATTGGGATGAGGATACGGATGAACCCATGTCTCCGAGCGGTCAACCTACTGTGGCTCCTGAAGTGCCACAGGAATCATTACAAACCCAGCCTATCCAGTCTTTGGATTTGATTATTGAACAAAAACTGGGTGTCTCCCCGGGCAACTACCAATCCCACCAAGACGAACCCATGGAATCAATGTCCGATCATGACGTTTCATCTGCGTTTGGATTCGCTGGCGGTGAACTATCCGTGGAGGAAATCACCGAATCCGAAGATACTTTTGATGCAGACATTGAACGACGATTGCTAGAAAAGCTGATGGGTGAAAGCAGCCATACTAACCTCTTCGACCCTGCCGACAGTGCCGCTAATGGACCAATCTTTGATGTGAATGCAGTCCCCAAAGAAAATCAGCGGAACGGTTCAACGCAACCCGAGACTGACCTTAATCCGTTCGCCGAAATGAATGTCCAGCACGATGGGAGCATCATTCTGGAGAGCTATGGAGAAGATTACCTGTTCATTGATTCCCCAGCCGGCGGGCAGAGCAATCCGGGTCATCCATCGCACCCAACCGTTCAACCCAGTGCCAAGGTGCGTCCGACAAGAGTCTCGAGGGACGGATCGTAACAGGTATGCCAGAAAGCAGATCGGCCTTCATCTCGAAGCCACATCTATCAGTAGAATCGCATCCACTCGAGCCTTTAGTTGATGCGATGATTGACTTAAGCCATCGGCGGGGCGTCACTCCTGTTCTTGTGACCCCAACACCGATCATCCTGCAGCCTGCTCTATTTTGCGAGCTCAGCCTGGCTTTACTCCCACGCCTCGAGCAACCCATTCGTTTTGACTGGTTTCGTGAGGTTACAGTGGGCCTACCCATTTTGAATGAACTGTGGGCCTCACTGTGGGCCAAGAAAATCAATCGGAAACTGCGAAGGTTAACCGATGCGTCACCCGGTCAGCCAACCCTACAGATCACCCCCATGCTCGCTCGACCAGGCGGTAGTCACCGCAATTTCGTCATTGGCTGGAGCGATGAACAGCAGACCCTGCCCACCTGGGCGGCAGCCATTCACCTTGGAGGTCAGTCCGATGAACAACAAGTCTCCGATCAACAAAAACACAGGGAGCAAAAAGTTGAATTGATGCCACTCCCAAAAGCAGCGTGAGTCAAGATAAACACCCTTGAACTTAACTGCGGGTATTCGTCATTTGCACAGACTCTCCTTACACGATCACTGAAGGAATGACCATGGAAATTGCTCCTGGCAGGACAAAGATTGGATGGATTGGAACGGGTGTGATGGGAAAAAGCATGTGTTCCCATCTGATCGACGCTGGCTACTCCGTGACGCTGTACACACGCACCCCAAGCAAGGCGGATACTCTGGTGGAAAAGGGTGCGACCTTAGTCAGTTCACCCATCGAAGTCGGCCAAGCGAGCGACGTCGTTTTCTCGATCGTTGGATTTCCCGAGGATGTTGAATCGGTGCTCCTTGGCAAAGACGGTGCCATTTCCGGCTGTGAACCAGGAACCATCTTTGTGGACATGACCACTAGCCAACCTTCATTAGCTGAGAAAATCGCAGAAACTGCTAGTTCCCGAAACGCTTCCGCTGTGGACGCACCTGTAAGCGGTGGTGATCTGGGTGCTCGAAATGCGACGCTATCCATCATGATCGGAGGAGATACCGAGCCGGTGGAAACCATCATGCCTCTGCTTGAGCTGATGGGAAAAACTCTGGTCCACCAAGGGGGTCCTGGACGCGGTCAACACACGAAAATGGTAAACCAAACTCTCATCGCATCTGGCATGATCGCGGTTTGCGAAGCGTTATTGTATGCCTCCAAGGCAGGATTAGATATCCAAACGGTTTTGAAGAGTGTGGGGTCCGGTGCGGCGGGAAGTTGGTCGCTTGCCAACCTTGCTCCAAGGATGATTCAGGGTGATTTCGATCCAGGTTTCTTTGTAGAGCACTTCATCAAAGACATGAAGATTGCTTTGGAAGAAGCCGCCAACATGAACCTAGCATTGCCGGGTTTAGCTTTGGCACATCAACTCTATCAGGCCGTCGCGGCCCAAGGCCATTCCAAGGACGGTACTCAAGCTCTGATCCTTGCGCTCGCAAAGCTCAATGCGATGCCGTGGCAAACAGCTCAAGCCGCTTAGAGCTGGTATCCACAGTGGTGGAATAAGATCGAGCCTAGTGAGCGCTCAGTAACCCGTCGAACAATCTCGAGCCGATCCGCACCATGGTTGCCCCAGCACGAATTGCTTGTTGAAAATCCCCGCTCATTCCCATCGATAGCTCAGACAATGCTAAACCCGATGCAGTAACAAGATGGTCCCGCAGTTCGCGTACTGCATCAAATTGTCTTTGGATTTCACCGGAATCAGCAGCAAGCCCCGCCATCGCCATTAAGCCAACCACTTCGATTCCCTCCGGAATCGTATGCTGCATGAGCTCTTCAAGCTGCGTCGCGGACAACCCCGTCTTCTCGGTGTCACCGCTGATATTCACTTCCAGTAGTACGCGCGTTTTGACCTCTCGAGCAACCGACTCCTTGGCGATCACGCCGAGCAGTCTCTCACTATCCACGGAATGAATAAGTGGCTGGTATCGAAGGAGACGTCGCACCTTATTGGTCTGCAAATGCCCAATCATGTGCCACCGAATGTCACTGGGGAAACCGGGTGAATCGGCTTTGCTCCAAAGGGCTTGTGGCCGATTCTCACCAAGATCAGCGCAACCTGCCTGAATCAACTTGGCAGTGTACTCCGCATCAACGTACTTGGTCACACCGATCACAGTGACTTCATCAGTAGTCCTACCCGATGCAGCAGTTGCCGAGGCAACCTCATCCTGAACCACACCCCAGTTCTCTTTAATACGTTCAAGGATATTGCGATCTTCCATCTTTCCACGATCCAACTAACGGAGCCCTATCAGTCCTTACCCTCAAGTGCTTATCGATCATCTCGCATTCAATTCTCGTGGTCATCCACAGTAATTAACTCCTCGTAAGAACCGTCACCAGAATCA
>JAYYHM010000419.1:0-7161 GCA_036148415.1 Planctomycetota bacterium | reverse complement strand
CCCATTAATGGCTGGCACCACAATCAGCGAATTGTGTGGAGTGGGTGCTCGTGAACGTGCCGAAATGAAAGTGCTTGATGGTGGAAGCCTGATTCACGAATTGCTTTAAATGCTGGAACCAAACGAATGATTCAAAAGGTGTGGTTGATCCTCGCGTGTACGACATCTCTTTGTGCTGCCGCAGACCTGCAGCAAATTACCACCGACGGCACAAATAAACGTGATCCGCGTTTTGTTGATGGTGGTAATGCGGTGATTTACTGCTACGACGAAACACCTGATCTCATCCGTATGATGAAGATTGAGATTGGAGATAAACAAGCGGAGCCCGTCTTTGAGGATTCTGGTAATAAGCACCACATTGAGCCTCGGCATTCGCCTGACGGAAAATACGTCGTATTCACCGAGTGCACAGGTAACCTGTCGGCGAGATTGGTGATCCGAGATCTGCAGCAGAATAAAGATGCTTACATCACCCACTCGGGTCGTGGCGGTACACGGAGTCCCTGTTTTGCGCCCTCGAGTGACTTGGTGGTTTATGCTTTTGCAGAGACAGGTCCGCAGCAATTGTGGTCAGTGAAGCCTGATGGTTCTGATAAAAAACAACTTACCGAATCTGAAGGGATTAGTAATTGGCCAACGTTCACACCCGACGGGAAACGCGTCGTGTTTTCCAATAGTCGGGAGGACAATTATGAAATTTACACGATGAATCTCGACGGCAGCGAAGAGCAACGTTTGACTCAGAACCAACTGATGGATATTCGACCAGCAGTTTCACCTGATGGAAGCCGAATCGCCTTTACCAGTACCCGTGACGGAAACTACGATGTTTATGTCATGGATATTGACGGAAAAAATGTGAAGCGGATCACATATTCCGACGAGCGTGAAGATTATCCCGCTTGGCATCCTGACGGTCAGCACCTAGTGTACGTTGCTGAGCATGGTGGACGCTTCGATCTCTTTGTATCCAAGGTGCCATGATTGAGCTAGGTAAGATGCGATTCGATCCGAGTTCAACTTTCTCGATCTTCAGAGTACTGCGGTTGATCGGAGTCACGATATTCTTGAGCATTTGTTTGTTGTCGTTTCCTGTGATGGCAATCGAGTTGCGGAATAGTAATCGATCGACTTTGAACTCAACTCAATCTACAGATATCGAATTGTTCGGAGCTGATTTAAGAGATGCGGAAAACCAGCCAGCGAGTGTATGGACTAGCTTCGAATCAACGGTGGAGGCGATAGAACCTGAGAGCACAGACCGTGGTCGTGTGCGGTACCGAATTACACCTGTGAAGCCGATCGATGGAATTGTGGCTGTCCGGGTCTACCATCGAGATGAAGTCTCTCAGGCGATGTTGTTTTATGTCAAAGACGATGTGAATGACAAATTACCTGGCGAGGATTCGAATCCGGTTTCCGTTCCATCTTTCTGGGATTTTCAAACGAAGGGATTAGGGCATCACCGAATTCCCGTCGAGTTGATGTCGGGGAGACCTTTCGTTGCGGAGGTGATCGGTGATCGCCTGGGAAGCGAAATCGATCCGATCTTGATTCTCCAGAATCAAATGGGTGAAGAGGTTGCCTTCGCCGATGATCATCCGATTATTGGTAGCGATCCAATTCTCCATTATCAACCTTCTGAGACTGGGGTGTTCTATCTGTTGGTTCGAGATGTTGAATACCGAGGGGGACTCAGGATGTTTCTCAACCTGGGGAATGAACCGGTTTCGGGTACAGCTTTCCCCAATGCCTTGGGGATTGATGAGATGCGTCCAATTGATGTCACACCAATCGACTATGATGTGATGGGTAATCCATCAGAAGAAACGAGCTCAAACCCATCTAAGACGCCCGTATCCTATTCCGCACTGGCAGTATCACGCAGCAATCAAGTTGGATTCACTCACTACTCTCTCACGGGACGGCTGGTTGCCATGTTCCAGACGGAGGATCCGGTACGGGTTGAAGGGGAGTTGTCTGTGCTTCCCGTCCCTGGCGTTTTTTGCGGTCGTCTCTCTTCCGGGAACTCGGAAGATGTCGTGGATGTTTTTTTGGAGAAAGGCACTCGCTTCGTGGTCAGCTTGTTGGGATCTCGAGGTCCATTGGTGGGGCACATTCGGCTCTTTCAAAACGATCGGAGAGTGGCGGAGCATCATTGGGGTGCTGATCCAAACGGGCGTTTGAGATACGAGGTTCCTGAAGCGGGTATGTACCGCCTGGAGATACGCGATTATCTCAGTCGAACCGGGCCAGGATTCGAATATGCTCTGCATCTAGATCACGAAGATGTCAGTGCGATTCTGAAAATCGCTGACTCGAAAAAAAGAAAGAAGCGCAGAAATGAGAGGCCTCATCGGCTGGCGGTGGATGCTGGTGAGACGCTTGAGCTCAGCGTAAGAGTGGATCGGCGTGGATTACAGGGACCCATTCGACTGAGTGCGTGGCTTGATGGGATGCCTTGCAGCTCAGTTGGCGAGATACCCGCTGATCGTTCCGATGTCGACTTCAGTATTCGTATTCCCGAGAGTGATGTGCCTACGAGGTTACAAAGCATGGTGATTCGCGGATATTCACGCGAGAAGGCAGATAAACAGCGGAGTAGTGGGGCAAAGGATAGTGCTCGTGTGACAGAAATACCCCTTGATCTCACTGAACATCTCAGTCGTGATCATAATGGTCTGAGTCGTTACCCGATCGGATTAGGGGGGATGATGTTGGTGGTTTCGCCGACTCAGGAAGACACCCAAGCTGAGATGGAACAGAAAGAATGAGGAACCATTTGATCTTCAAGCGTGTAATCCATGCAGGCTTAGCGATTGCGGTGTCTGTCGCGTCGCTATTATCTCCTTCTCGAGTGGATGCAGCCGAGCCGGCCGATACGATTCAGATCGCTCAGCTCAAGGTTTATCCACCGGTCTTCACCATCACGGGCGCTCGTGAACAACTGCAAATGGTGGTGACCGGGGTATTGTCTGATCAGTCACTAGTGGATCTTACAGGGAAAGCCACCTACGCGGTGGAGCCAGCCGATTTGGCGTCGGTGAATGATCAGGGCTTGCTGAAGCCGATGCGTGATGGTGAGGGTTCCCTCCGTGTGACTCATGGCGATGTCAATACAATCGTAACTTTCGAAGCGGAAAATATCCTTCAGCGACAACGTGTCTCGTTTGACTATCACACGCTTCCTGTCCTCGCACAAACGGGATGCAGTGGTGGGTCGTGTCACGGTGCTCCACATGGTAAGGCGGGATTTCGACTTTCGTTATTCGGTTCAGATAGGGAACTTGATCGTGTTTCCCTTACCCATCAGATGGCAGGCAGACGAATCAATCCGATTGAGCCTACGAAGAGTTTGCTGCTCATGAAACCCACAGGGGAAGTGGCGCACCAAGGAGGCCAGCGGTTTGAGCGTGATGAATCGCAGTATGAATTGCTGCGAGATTGGATCGCTGAAGGAGCAAATACCGATTCAGGGGGTCCCCAGTGCGTGGGAATCAAGATTTACCCTGAGACAGGACGTCTGCTGAAATTCCCAAACCATACACAGCAGCTCTCTGTCATCGCGAGTTTTGATGATGGCTCCCAACGTGATGTCACTCACCTGTCCAAATACGAAGTCTCCAATCCTTTAGTTGCTGAAGTTAATCGAAGTGGCTTGGTTCAAGGATTAGATCGGGGTGAATCGGCAGTCATCGTTCGTTTTGCCAACTTTATCGAGGCTCCGTTGCTGACGTTTGTACGCGATATCGAGGGGTTCACTTGGGACGAGCCAGAGGAAGCCAATTACATCGATCATCATGTTTATGCGAAACTTCGGCAATTGCAATTCAAACCCAGTTCATTGGCTAACGAAAGCACCTTCGTTCGACGTGTTTTTCTTGATACGATTGGGTTATTGCCCACAGAGGAGGAGCTCGAGCAGTACCTCTCTGATCCCAGTCCAACGCGCCGTGAGGAGCTGATTGATCAGCTCTTGGAGAGACCGGAGTATGCAAAATTTTGGGCGCAGAAGTGGGGTGATTTGCTGCGTGTTTCTACAAAGTTAATTGGTGTCCCCAGTGTTCACAAATTCAATCGATGGCTTGAGGTGAGTGTTGCCTCCAACCAACCCTACGATCAATTCGCGGAACAGATTTTGTTGGCTACTGGAAGCACGCGACAGCATCCCCAAGGTAACTTCTATCGTTCTGCCGCCGACACCAATGATGCGACGGAAACTGCTGCACAAGTTTTTTTAGGCACCAGGATTCAATGTGCCAAATGCCACAACCATCCTTTCGAAAGGTGGACTCAGGGAAATTATTACGGGCTGAGTGCATTCTTTTCTCGTCTGCAGAGATCCAAGACCAACCAAAAAGACGAAGTGCTGCTTTGGTCCAAAGAAGACGGTGAGGTCGTGCATCCCGCGACAGGTCAGACAGCGAAACCATGGGTCCCCGTCGCAGGCGAGATCCCGACGCAAGAATCGGATCGTCGCCTTGCCTTCGCGGATTGGTTGACTGCGGAACAGAATCCCCTTTTCGCAAAAATTGAGGTCAATCGAATCTGGGCTCAACTCATGGGCCAGGGTATTGTTGAGCCTTTTGACGATTTTCGAGATTCAAATCCACCTGCCAACCCTGAACTTCTGGAAGCACTAGCCAAGGACTTTGTTGCAAGTGGATATGATCGACGTCATATCATTCGGACGGTTCTGCTTAGTCATACCTATCAAGCCTCATCTGATACGAATCCATGGAACGAGCAGGATAGGAGTTATTTTTCTCATTACCGTCCCCGAATGATGACGGCCGAGCAACTAGTGGATGCGTTGGGTTACGTTACCAACAAGCCCGAGGCATTTTTTGGGGTTCCGGTTTCGACCAAAGCGACATGGGTACCCGCGCCGGATTTGAAGCCACATGATCGCGCAAAAATCGGTAGCGTCGAGTTCCTGAAAGTTTTTGGGCAGCCTGAAAGGCAAAGTGCCTGTGAATGTGAACGCAGTAAAGATGTAAGTCTCGGTCAAGCGTTGGAGTTACTGAACGGAGAAACCGTGAATGAGATGATCACCGCGAAGACAAATCTTGTGCATCAGGGTCTCGAGGCTGGGGTGGACTCTCTCGATTTAGTGAAGCGTTTGTACCGTCGAGCACTATCCCGTGACGCCACGGAAGAAGAATTGAAGGTGCACGAGGATTACATCCAATCTCATCAGGATAAGGCTCAAGCTTTAGAGGATACTTGCTGGGCTCTTTTGAATCGCAATGAGTTTCTTTTTCAGCATTGATTAGCGTCATGAATCGGCATTCTTTTCTTTTGAATATCACCTTGATTTTGGTATCGGTTCTCACCTGTAACGTTCAGGCGGAGAAACCGAACATCGATTCGAAGGTTAGTTTTTCCGAGCATGTGGCGCCCATCCTGCAGAAGCGATGTGTTTCCTGCCACGGTTCCAAGTTGGCTGAGTCCGGTTATCGACTGGATTCCTACCGCTCTCTGTTAAGTGAAATGGTAAGTGGGCAGCAGGCAGTGGTTTCGGGTGGCGTTGCGGAGAGCGAGCTCTTTCAGCGACTCATCCATGAGGATGACGATTTGCGGATGCCTGCCGAAGCGAATTCACTACCTGACGCTGAGATAGAACTGATCAAGAATTGGATCGAGCAGGGAGCGGTGTATGACGGGGTTTCACCCGATCAAATTCTCTCTTCCCTGATGCCGAGTAGGAAGCATCCTTCCGCACCAGAGAGCTATCCCGCCTCGTTGCCTGTTTCTGCGATCGCCATCGATTCGGAAACAAAAGAAATCTTCACTGGCGGCTACCACGAACTCATCATTTGGAACCGTTCAGGGCAGCTTCTTCAACGAATCGGTAATCAGGGGCAGCGGACCTATTCCATCGACCTACATCCAACGAATCAGAATATTTTGACGAGTAGTGGAACACCCGGCTTGCTCGGTGAGGTGAGGATCTTCGATCGGCAGACCGGACAACTGATAGGTAACCTGATTCAAAGTGATGAAGTCATACTGGATGCAAAGTACAGCCCTGATGGCCTGCGGGTTGCGGTCGCGAAACCTGATGGCTCGATCGATCTCTATGATGCCAAGACTAACAAGAGAATTTTGACGTTGCTGGGGCATTCAGATCAGGTCACGTCCGTAACATGGCATTCGGATGGAAAACGCTTGGGAACCACCAGTCGGGATAAAGCTGCGAAAATCTATGATGTCGATTCCGGCCGGTCGCTCGCTACCTTTTCTGGACATACCGATTGTGTGAATGCCCTGGAATTCCTCGACGGTGACGAAGTGATTACCGTGAGTGATGATGGCAAAGCGATGGTGTGGTCAGCGCACAATGGTCGAAAAAAACGCGATGCGTTATCGGGTAAAACACCCCTGTTGGTGGTTTCTCGAACGGAGAAACAATACCGTATCGGTGGAGCGAATCGACTCCTAACCTACGAATTAGCGACGCACCAAAAGGTTGCGGAGTTACCCACCGATGGAGATTGGATTACTGCGGTTCCGGAAAAGGAAGATTCGGGAATGCTGGTGTTTGGACTGCACAGCGGAGAGGTAAGGGTAGGGCGTACAGAAAATGGGATCGATCAGTTTTCTGCTCAGCCGTAGCACTCGATTTATGCTGCCGTTCGATTCCAAAGCAGACCCAAAAATGGGGTTGTTCGAAGATATACCTTGGGAGGGGTCTGGAAGGAAAGGGGTTATAGGGTCCTTGGGTTTTTTGCGAATATTATGAAATATGCGCAATCTGCGGTCTATGGTGGCTTTCCGGTTCAGTCACGCGCTGTACAATTCGTGCTGGATCCTTCGCTCATGTACATAAGCGGTTCACAGAAGTGATGCTGGATCCAGACGAGGTGCACGGGTATTGAGGTCACGAAAGCTTCCACCAGTTGTAGACACGTACCTCGGGCAAATGCGATTGCTGTGCATCAGAAAAAGATCAATAGATCAAGACTTTTGCGAGGAACAGCGAGCATGATGAAACTCTACCACACAATTTGGATTGCAGGATTCCTGTTCTTAGGATTGCTATCGGGCCGGTCAGATGCGGGGGTAATCCTAGACCTCACCGAAACGAGCACAGGGATCAGCTATTCCTTAAGTGGTTCGCTTAGACCTTCCTTGCTAGGTTCAGCATTTCCTTCT
>JAYYHM010000418.1:0-4400 GCA_036148415.1 Planctomycetota bacterium | reverse complement strand
CCCATTGATTAGCCCGCTTTCGCTCTCCGAGAGTGGCCACTACATCTGCCGTTTCCACCAATTCGATACGAAGTGGCCGACCGGTCTTGGAGAGTTTATGTGATTGAACGTGTCGCGGCATGTAATCACAGGGAGCAGCAGCTCCAATCACACCATCGCAATCCCCAAATAAATCTTTTGATTTCTCCAGCATCTCATCGGTGGTGACCACCCAATGGATTTCAGCGTCGACCGGGTATTTGACTGTTACCGGCCCTGAAACGACAACGGCTTGATGTCCAGCGGAGATGACCGCTTGAGCCAAAGCTGCTCCCATACGCCCGCTCGATGCGTTGGTGATGTAACGCACCGGATCAAGATACTGCCTGGTGGGTCCGGATGTGATCAGAATACGAGCCACGGGCAAGTCGAAGGGCTAGGGAACGTTGCAGAGTAAACATAGTGACAAGCACGCATGTGCTAGTGATCACAGAGCCTGCCCTATCGTGCTTGTTTATTCAAGGGGATTACTGCCCCATTCTTACGGCCTGCGTGACCATCAAATGAGGCGTGTCCAAACCCGCTACCGTACCCACAGTACCGACAACGCTAACTTGCTGGTTCAGGTGGGTTCGTAAATTGACCCCCGGCATCGGAGAAAGATAAGCAACGGTTCGGCCGGAGGAATCCGTCAAAGCGAATGGAGGGCTGTTGCTGCGTGCGGAATAGACCTGCACCAGATACCCTTCTTGCCTAACGACGTTGCCCTGTATCCCTTGATGTGCCGCACTAGCTGGTTGGATCGCGCTGTTTGGATCAGCAGCTTCAATTGCGTTTGCCGGAGATCCTACACGTTGCTCACTTTGCATCGGTGTGACAAACGAGGCAGCGGCAACTCCACCAGTGCGCCTCGTGGTAACAACCTGATAACGCTGTGCAGTCTCCACCAGGATCCTCGCTCGTTGCCGAACCAGAGAATCATTCGTCTGCGTACCTAATTGATTCGCGGAATCCACAATGACCTCCAACTCTGCTGCAGAAGCCTGCGATGCCATGAGGCGTGAGAGCAGTAGATTCAATCGATCAAGATCTGCACCCCTGACCTCTTGTCGCAAAGCAGTTACGCGAGAGGCAATGACTGCAGGATCCATAGCTTGCGTTGCAGTAACTGGCATGATGGACTGCTGACTCGACCGATCGAGATAGGAACCTCGAGTCGTGGGTTGGAAACCACCTTCACCGGAACGGATCCTGTTTCCAAGGCGATCGCTTTGGCTCGATACCCAACTGGAGTCATCAGGATAGGTCCGGGAGCGAGGAAATTGCCGCAGTGTGTTCGCTTCTTCCCGAAGCGATCCGCCTCGACCGGTCTGTGGCTGTGCTCCAATGTCTTGAATTTTTGGGGAAGTGATGTATTCCAGAGAGGCAAGAAGACCATCTTCGCGAAACACATCCATCGCAGAACGAGGCTCTGAAGGTAGTTCTCGATTGGTGACTCCGGATATTGGCTGGCCGGCAGAAGCTTGACGGATCCCGCTGCCTATGGGTCGCTGACCCTCAAGCATGGATCTCTCCGATAAGGTTTCTCGATCTTGGAGCCTAGAACTCCCGCTTCCCGCCATTCCCGTGATAGGAGTTCGAGCGTTAGCGAATCGGGGCTCCACATTCGACGGTAAGCCGTTTTCGTTTACTGCTGTGCGAGATGGCGAGTTCGAATGATTCTGAGCGATTTGAACCAAGGCCTCCGTGCTTTCCACCACATCATCACGGAAGACCCATCGGTACTCCCCTGAAGGAGGAACGATTCGATACCAGAGTTGAGGACCATCAGGACCTTCACGTTCACTCCTCCCAATCACGGTAATCATCTCACCTTTGGCGAGTTGAACTTGCCAACGATACTGCCGAGCTCGTCCAAGTTGTGTCCCAATCCAACAAACGGTGCGATCTTCAATCACAGTTCCAGTTTCCGTGTTTGAATCGAGTTGTACCGTTTCGGCGGGCAACCAACAGAAACTATCTTCAGGAGGGCGTATCCCTAGCCAGCCGTCTGAGGTCTCGGTGTAGACCTCCAAAGTCTGTCCAAAACGAAGAGGATCGGTTCGATAGAACTCGTCAGATGGACCGCAGTGAGCATATGCATCGGCGTGAGAGACGAATACTTGATAAGGCTGGAAGTCTACTGCGACGGGTGATGTTGGAGAGGCTCCATCCGGGAGGTCCTGAGCATAAGCAGGTGCGGAACCCTGTGGTTTGCTGTCCAGAACGCTCACATCATTGGCTTCGAGATCACGCAGAGGCTGAGAATCGCGCCCGTCTTGGGCAGACAAATAATTGGCCACTGCAGGAAGCAGGATGAAAGCAAGAAGAATACGGCAATATGGAGACAGGTTTCGCATGGCGACCAGTCCTTGATCAGTAACGGGATTCCCGGATAGACGCAAACAAAAAGAACGATCATTAGGGAATAGACGAGATCCGTGTTGAAGCACAAGAGGAATCAAAAGCCGATCAGTTTCCCGCTGCGTTTCACGAACCTTCCACCATGGCTGGATAGCAATTACCGTCACCCGGCGAGGGATTGAGAATTCAAGGTTTACGGGGCTTGACCAAATTCCGTACTATTCTTGCAGTTAATGAAACACGCCGAGGCGGGAGGCGCAAATGAGTCTGATCATCACTTGTGAAGTGGGAGGCAATGCCATTCCGCCATGGCTCGGTCCACACCTTGCCCAGATTGGTCAACAGAAGAAGAGAAATAGCAAGTCACGAAAAAAGAAATCGAAACGCGAAATAGCAAGTAAGCGTTCCGAAAAAATCTCCAGTCGATCCGCTTTGCCATCGAACCGCGAAAACGAGACTCATCCTCAACCTGGTGCCCTGCCAAAAGCACTCCACGCCGATCGGAATACTATTGGCAATCAAGCAACAAAAGCGGATCTCCCGACTCCGGTAAAAGTGACTTCAAATTCTCAGACCATGAGTCACTCTGCGCCCGATTCCAAAAGAAGGCTTGTTACTCCACAGGGGAACCTTGAGATAACTGAGGGTTGGCAGCTTCAAAAAAACTTGAATCACAACGAATCCCAAAAAACCATCTCGCTTGTTCCTGAAAGGGTTGAATCAACCCTTGAGCAATTAGAAATCGATCCATTTGCTCTCGAGATCACGCACAAAATCGCCTCCAGCTTGGATGCAAGCGTTATCCATCATCGCTATCCGTTAGAAATGGTCGATGTCACCAAGGATTTGAACCAGCGTCGATTATTTGGTGGACCCTTTCAACGACTTCAAAAAAGTGCTCAGAACCGATTACTAGAAGAAGTTCACCAGAGTTACTTTGAAGATTTATCGAGCGTGATTGAATCGAAACTCAAATCGGATGGTTTCGTGATTCACTTTTCCGTAAGGACGTTTCCTTTGAAATCCAAAGGTACGGTTCGTCGAACGGATGTAGGTTTTCTTTATGACCCTTCTCGTCAGGACGAAGTGGATCTATGCTCAGATTTGGCGGATGACATCTGGTACCGTGCACCGATGCTAAAAGTACGCCGCAATTATCCGCGTCGAGGATCCGAAGTGGGAATTACGCGGCGTCTTCGAAACCGCTTCTCGGGCAGCGACTATCTGGGTATCGAACTTTGGCTCAATCGAGCTTGGACGGGTCGAGCGGTGTCTCTACGAGAGGAAGCTCTACGAGCAATGATTCAGTCGATGGCATCGGTGACAGGGGTTTCGGAACATCCATTGGATTACGATGACTTTTACGACGATGCCGCGTGATCGCCCGGGAGCAGACTGTTCGCTTGAGCTCGCCAAAAACCACTCAAAATCGAGACTTGGCAACCGAGCGGATGCAGCGTACAATCTCGCGCTACCTAAGCGGGTCGATATGTGGTCTTTTCCTCAGCACCGACGACTACGCACCCCTAGCTCAACTGGATAGAGCATCGGTCTACGGAACCGAAGGTTAGAGGTTCGAATCCTCTGGGGTGTACTTCCTCCGTTATGTCAAGCTCTCTTGAATCAGCTTGAACTAGAGCCTTCGGAATTGTCTCGAGTAATTCACGGCCTTTGCCACTTTGCGGCATCTGCTGAACAATCTGTTCCAGGTCGCTTTCGGCGGACTTTGTACAACATGCTTACACCAGCGGCCTCAGGGCTTTTACCAAAGGCTGCCGGTTGCGGCAGCGAGCTTGACCACTCACATGCACATTAAGGCTTGGGAGGGCTGACGTGAGTAAACGCGACAGGATTTTCGTGTGTCTGCTCTGTTTGCTGGCTTTTATTGCAGGCATCAGTGCATTTCCGATTGCTAGGTTCGTAAAGAGCCAAGCAGCGAAATTGCATGTGGTGGTCGGTGACGACACCCGAGGTGGACCGTGGGCAGAACCAGTCCGAGAAATCTCTATTCAGAGTTC
>JAYYHM010000417.1:0-5014 GCA_036148415.1 Planctomycetota bacterium | reverse complement strand
GTTGGTTACTGTCCCTGATTAGAAAGTCGAGCGCTGACTCCCCTGGCAAAAAGGGATCATGCTGCCGTAAATAGCCAATTCGTAGCGATGGATGATGGGTGACATCACCCTTTTCCACCTCTTCCTCCCCCAGGAGTACTCGTAAAAGCGTGGATTTTCCTGCTCCGTTACGCCCAATAAAGCCAACTTTTACGTCATCAACGAGCGAAAGCTCCGCCCCGTCGAGCACAACCTGGTCGCCAAATCGCTTGTGTGCGTCCTTTACTTGTATCAATACCGGCATATTCGCAGCCAAAATGCGTAAATCATGGTTTACTCGTTGCTCTTGTTCTACTCTCGATTGGCGAGCATGAATTCGCAAGGTCCCTCCTGCCAAGACTTCTGGTGAAAACCGAATTTCCGCACCCCGAATTCATTGGGAACATCTATCGCAGGGTCTCCCGATTTTTTAAATTTGAAGAAGAGTCGGAAAGACTGCCGTACACGCAAAGCCTACCTACAACTGCACCTGATCCACTCCTTCGATCGGCCTGCCTTGCTCATGAATGATTACAACTTGGACTACATTGACGACCTGTACGTCCAGTACGTACGCGACCCCTCTAGTGTATCAGAGGGCTGGCGGCAGTATTTTGAGCAATTTCTAGTGGTTAATGCACCGGCTGGCGGTTCAGAAAGCGGGCAGCGGAGTGTCCCCAGCAAAGAAGCCGTGAGCCCCCCTGATTCAGCAGAAATGAATCAAGCAATGTGGCTGTCGCGGATACAAGATCGAGTGAATAACTTGGTGCGAGAGTATCGTGTACGTGGGCATTTGATCGCAAATCTTGATCCTCTTGGTTTACAGAGGTCGGAAACGCCTGAACTCAGTCCCGAGGTGTACGGTCTCAGCGAAGAGGATCTCAACCGCCCATACGACAGCACCGCGCTGGAAAATGTGATGGGAGGTACGATTGAAGCGATCCTCACACGGCTTAAAAATACTTACTGCCGGAGCATCGGTGTGCAATTCATGCACATCAATCGACGTAGCATCCGTGACTGGCTGCAGCGTCGCATGGAATCATCAGAAAATCGCCTTGAGTTACCTCATGAACTTCAACGCCGCATCTATGCGAGACTTGCTGATGCATCCATTTTTGAAGAATTCGTTCGGCGAAAATTTGTAGGCGCGAAAACCTTCTCGCTCGAAGGTGCCGAAACGCTGATTCCGATGCTGGATCTTGCTCTGGAAAAAGCAGCTGAGCATCAAGTCAAAGAAGTGGTAATGGGCATGGCTCATCGTGGCCGTCTAAATGTGATGGCCAACATCCTCAAGAAACGAGCGATGAATATCTTCTGGTCTTTTGATGACCCCAAACCAGAAATGAATCGAGGTGGAGGAGATGTTCGATACCATCTTGGATACAGCAGTGATTGGAAAACGGCTTCGGGAGAGAATCTTCACATTTCACTTTGTTTCAACCCAAGTCACCTAGAGTTCGTCAATACAGTTGCCCAGGGTCGGTCGCGTTGCAAACAGGACCATCGAAATGACTCGGACCGGCAGGAAGTCATGACGATTCTGATCCATGGTGATGCAGCATTTGCTGGCGAGGGTATCGTTCAGGAAACTTTAAACCTGAGTGAACTTGAAGGCTATCGCACCGGCGGTACGCTTCACATTGTCATCAATAACCAGGTTGGATTCACCACAGAACCTCAGCAGGGAAGAAGCACTACCTACGCCACAGACATTGCGAAAATGCTTCAGATCCCTATTTTCCATGTCAATGGCGAGGATCCAGAAGCCGTCGCCCAAGTAGTATCACTCGCGATGGATTTTCGACGCGAATTCCAGAAAGACGTAGTCATTGATCTCTATGCGTTTCGGCGATGGGGCCACAATGAAGGTGATGAACCACGTTTCACGCAACCTACCATGTACGCTGAGATCGATCGTAGAGCAAGCGTTCGCGAACAGTATCTGGCAAGATTGCTGGAGTTGGGTGAAATCAGCCAAGAAGACGCTGAACAAATTCAACAGGACCGGACTGAAAAACTTGAATCAGAATTTGAGGCAAGTAAACACGAGCCCTTTGTCCCTGATACCCAGACCCTCTCGGCAAATTGGAGTGACTATTTTGGTGGTTGTGAACCGACCGAATCCACTGACACCACTTACGACCGCGATCAGATGGCGGAGTTGCTCGATGCCCTAACGCGACTCCCGGAGAACTTTTCTGCACATAAAAAACTAAAACGTCCAATGGCATTGCGTCGGGAAATGGCACTTGGCGAAAAACCGCTGGATTGGGCAAGTGCTGAAGCAGCCGCTTTTGCCACGCTTTTGGTCAATGGACACCCAATCAGAATGACCGGGCAAGATTGTGAGCGTGGTACTTTCAGTCAGAGACACGCGGTCCTGCATGACCCCAAGACCGGTGAAAAGTATGTTCCTCTTCAAAATTTAGCCGAAGGTCAGGCTGAGCTAGAACTCTATAACAGCCCTCTCTCCGAAGCCGGTGTACTCGGATTTGAATATGGCTATTCCTTGGACTGCCCTGACGGCCTAGTGATCTGGGAAGCTCAGTTCGGTGATTTCTGGAATTGCGCGCAAGTGATTGTTGATCAATTCATAGCTAGCGCCGAAGACAAATGGAATCGTCTGAGCGGTCTGGTGATGCTGCTACCCCACGGATTTGAAGGCCAGGGTCCAGAACACTGTAGTGCAAGGGTGGAGAGATTCCTTGCCATGGCTGCTGAACACAACATCCAAGTTTGCCAACCCACCACTCCAGCTCAATACTTTCATCTGCTGCGTCGGCAAGTCATCCGAAAATGGAGAAAACCACTGGTTATCCTGTCTCCTAAGAGTTTGCTGCGACACCCAAAAGTCATTAGCTCAATCGATGAGTTAGCTCAGGGCAGCTTTCAGAAAATTCTAGGAGATGAAGCTGTGGCTTTGGATAGCTGCAAACGTCTGATTCTTTGCAGCGGAAAAATCTACTACGACTTGGCCAATGAGCGGGAATCACGAAAACTCAGTGACGTCGCGATCATGCGAGTCGAACAACTATACCCGCTCAGCATTGAAGAAATCAGCACAGCTATTGAGGGTCTCCCAGAAGGATCTGAAATCCTTTGGGTTCAGGATGAGCCAACCAACATGGGTGCATGGCCGTATATTAAGCTTAACTTCGGTGATGAACTCAATTCTAAATACAAGCTACGTCGAGTGAGCCGAGTTGAGTCCGCTAGTCCGAGCACGGGTAGCATGGCGGCTCACAAACTCGAACACGCGGAACTTATCGAACAAGCGTTTGCTCAGTAGATATGAATGAATATTGGTCAGCTTCCGACGCTAGGATCCCTCGCGGAGTTGATCGAAATATTGTCTCGCATGTTCTCTCTCCGCTCTCGGAATCACCTGATTTTCGGAGGGACTTCCCTGCTCTTTTAGCGAGGCCTTGATTGCCTGCTTCAGATCTTCTCGACTGACACCCTTGCGGTTGGGACCATCTGCGATACCCGCAATCACTGACTTACCTTCGGTCAGCTTGCCACGAACTTGAGTTTGGTAGGTATTTGTTTCGGATTCCGTTTCGGGTCGGTCACCAAAACCGCTGCCATTTCCAAGTCCATCCCCGCGTGCATTTCCAGATCCATTAGCCTGTCCGCTGGCCATCTGGCCGGAAGACATCGATTTCCCACTGCACTGTGAACAACCCGAACCAGAGCAGGCTTGGCAACGCATCGCACTTTTTGATTGAGCAATATCACCCAGCGTTGATTCTAAGTCCTTCAACTCTGATGCTTCCTTTTGCATTTCATCCAGCCGTTGCGCGAGTTCTTCCATCGATGCGGATGCGTCCATCAACTGATCATTATCCAGTGACTTAGAAGCCGACTCGATGAGATCTGACATTTCGCGTAAAGATTGCATCTGCCTATCTTGCGCTTCCAAACTCTGCAACTGCTCCTGCAGCCGAGCTACCTCCGCCTGATCACCCGCTTCACGAGCTGACTCAAGTTGTCGTTCGAGTTCATTTTTTTGCTGTGTAGCTGCATCTATTGATTTTTTTATAGCATTACCCAGAGCGTCCAACTCTTTTTTCAGTGATGCTTTTTCCTGATCGCTCAATCCCTCTTTTTGAAGTTGATTAGCTAATTGATTAATCTGTTCTTTTGCAGACTGATAATTTCCTTTTTTCATGGCATCGAGCATTTCCTGTCCTACACCCGCTTGCAGCCCTTTCATTTGTGCCAAAATCTTCTTGAAAGACTCCGGACTCGATAGCTGCGAGCTCCTTTGCTCGAGTTGTTTTTTGAGATCGTTCATCGTGATCATTGTCTGCTTCTGATCCATTTTAGGATCTTTGATCACACTGTCGATTTTGGACTCGAGTCGCCCATACAGCTTCTCCGCTTCTAAAAGCCCTTTTTCGGATGCGTTTCTCTTCCTCTGTTGGATCTGTCGCTTTAGTAGTTTTGCTGCTTCGTTAACTTGGTTCTTTTCTTTAACCTTGCTCTCGGTGACAGGGTCCGCGTTTGCAATACCCACGGGATCTATCCATAGATAGAGCAGGAACATGCAAGGTACCAAGAGACAGGGCAAACAGAACAAACGCGTTGGTTTCAATGGAAATGCACGAGCAAGATTGATTTGGCCTGTCGATTTTTCGGTATCGGCAATTAGGGCGCGTGCAATGTCACTCTTGGCTAGATCATCTTCCAGCGACAAAGAAGTGCTTAACCTCTCTTTGAGATTACATCTTTTATCAACCTCTTGAGCGACACCAACCTCCTCGGGCAATTTCATCCAAGCAAAGGCAAGGGAACTGATAACAGCTAAGGCGAAATTGATCAAAAGAATGGTAGCCACTGAAAGGTGAAATACCATTTGGCTCTTTGTTAGGATGACCAGCATCGACAGTAGGGAGGCCACCGAAAGCGTGCATGCGAAGGAACGTCCAAAGGTAGCGAGTGCCAAACGTAATTTGGCTTGACGGACCAATGCACGAATACGACTCATCTT
>JAYYHM010000416.1:0-2872 GCA_036148415.1 Planctomycetota bacterium | reverse complement strand
TGTGATCGCTCCTCCCGTAGCAATCGCCATCAGGTAACGCAGGTAACTTTTATTCGTTCGTCGATGGAGACTACGGGCCAGCGGCACCAGCAAATAAAAGACTGTGTCAAAGAAGACGGGGATCGCGAGCACAAAACCACTGATCATTAGACCAAGCGATGCTTTCTTCTCCCCTACCACATCAACCGCGTTACGAACGATCCTATCGGCTGCGCCGCTATCTAGCATGCATTTCCCAATGATTGCTGCCATCGCGATTACGATGCCAATACTCCCTGCTGAGCTTCCAAAACTTTGGACTACAGCATTCATTCGATCACCGGCTGATTCCCCCTGCGTCCATCCAACTCCCAGGCTTACAATGAGTGCGGAAATGATTAGGGCGAGGAAAGCGTTGAGTCTTAGGATAATGATCATCCCAAGCACGCAAACAATGCCGACAGCCAAGAGAATCACGGATGCCAAACTCTCCGAGTCGGATGTAAAACTAGCTCCCGTAGGATTCAGGTCAGATTCCTCGCTCGACTCGGTGTCGGAGGATTGGGGTTCGGATTCAGTTGAACTGTCCTCCGCGTCGGATGATACCTCTGAGGTCTGAGCCGTTCTGGTGGACGTAGCATCCGACGGGCTGGGCTCATTACCGCTGTCCTGCGAATCCAAAACTGCAGCGGGGGTATCGGTTTCTTGAGTCGTCGCCGCATCCGTTTTGGCCGAGGTGGCCGTTGTTACCGCTAGGCATGCTAGAAAGAACACCGCAATTTGAAGCACAGGATACCAACGTCTCATGAATCATCTCCGGAACTGGCTGTGTAATCGCACCGAGCAGGTCTGGCTGCGGAGCTGCTTTTTGAATCTCGCATCTCTTGCCGCGCGAGGCGTCCCGTAGCGAGGACCGGCCGTCCGTTGGGCCCCTCAGTTGCCATTAGCTTAATCAAAGATGGACGGCTTTTGTGATCTGGCAATAACTTTTTTGCCTACTCTCTAATCCATCAAGGCCGGGATCGTAGTGCCGTGAAACTGAGCCGATTATTTTTAAGCGACTTGGCCATGAAACCGCCGTGAAACAAGCTTGTTGCCTCTTCCTATTGAGCCTTTTGGCGGCGATTGACCAGACAAATAAGACACGGCATGAAAAAAGGCAGCCAACGATTGACTGCCTCGTGAGACTCGGTGACCAAATCCCTTTTGACTAGCCTGCAATTTTTAACGCGGGCCGGCCTCTGTCTGCAAGCAGATCGCGTAATCTTTCGAACTCCTCGGAATCACTAAAATGGATCGTGATTTTACCCCGACCTCTTGCCGAACTTTTGATTTCCACCTTGGTGCCGAAGATCATCCGCATTTCTTGTTGCATTGAATCGAGATGGGGGGATGCCTGCTTGCGACGTTGACGGGTCGCATTGATCACCCTCCGGCCGGTATCATCATCCTCCTCTCTCTTGAGCATCTCTGAAACAAAGCTTTCTGTCGCACGGACGCTCCAACGTTCTTCAATGATTTTGTTGGCGGTACTGATCTGCACAACCTCGTCGCCGATAGGGAGCAATGCACGGGCGTGCCCAGCGCTCAGTTCACCAGCGACCAATTGATCAAGGATGCCCTGCGGGAGTTCCAGAAGTCGCATGAGATTCGCAATGGTGCTCCGATCAATGCTGAGCCTCTTGGCGAGATCATCCTGTTTGCATCGATGCTCCTCAATGTATCTCCTGAAGGACATCGCCTTTTCGATCGGATTCAGGTCCTTTCGCTGTAGATTTTCGATGATCGCAAGCTCTGCCACCAGACGATCATCCGCTTCGCGGACCTCGGCACGAATGGTTTGCATGCCAGCGTGCATGGTCGCCCGTAAACGACGCTCGCCACTGATCAGCTGATAGCGTCCATCGACGACACGGACAAGGATGGGCTGGAGTTGCTGATGGTTTTTCAGGCTCTCCGCCAGAGAGGCTATCTCGTCGTGATTGAATTCGCGTCGAGGTTGAAACGGATTGTTTTCAATTTCATGGACCGGAAGTTCAAGCGTCTCAATCCCTTTCGCAGTGTCAGTCTGCTCAATCGGGTTGCCATGCTCATCAATAGGGGTTCCGAGTAAGGCCGCTAGTCCTTTTCCCAAGCGACGATCTTTATTCGATGTTGAACTAGTCACGCTGAAGCACCTCCATGCACAGCTGGGAGTAAGCGTATGCTCCACGCGAACGCGGTGCATACTGAAAAACGGTTTTGCCGTGACTCGGAGCCTCGGTTAAGGCAACGTCTCGAGGCACGACGGTCTCAAAAACGATTTCGCCGAAAAAGTCGCGGACCTCCTCGTCCACTTCTTTTGTCAGCTCAAGGTAGGGGTCGTACATCGTCAGTAGGATACCACCAAACGATAAACGGCCACGGGTTCTCTCAATAGCTTTTTTGATGGTCTGTATGAGTTGAGTTAGCCCTTCCATTGCGAAATACTCGCATTGAATGGGGATCAGTACTTCGGTACTCGCGGTCAGTGCGGTCTGGGTCAAGCTGCCAACGCTCGGAGGGCAGTCGATCAGAACAAAGTCAAATTGTTTGAATGCGTTGTCAAGGTGATTTCTGACCCGCGTGGCGTCATTGTGGGTTGAGGTCACAAGCCGGTCTAAATCTTGGAAGCTTCTACTGCCTGGTACGATAGAGAGGCGACTGGGCTCGATCGTGCGTATGTTTTCCTCGATGGGGTTCTCGCCTATCAATGCGTGTCGATCGGTAGGCTGAATACCTATGGAGGTGGTAGCATTACACTGTGGGTCCATATCTAGCAGTAAGGTATTCTTTCCCGCAATCGCTAGGGCAGCGCTCAGGTTAACCGCGGTGGTGGTTTTGCCCACCCCGCCTTTCTGGTTAACCACGCACA
>JAYYHM010000415.1:0-2984 GCA_036148415.1 Planctomycetota bacterium | reverse complement strand
CACATCTCTACGGAAGGGATAAGCGCCGACGATGACATGGTCGTCAACCCGATCCCACCAGTTCCGTACTCTCAACGCGCGACCTAGTATGCAATTCCAAGCTAGAGTCGGATAAAAGACAAACTTTGCATAAAAACGCTGCCACAGATTGGATGTCTTCACCTTAGAGTCTTCCTTTGAGTAGCTTTGCCGCTTCCATTTCGGCTGTTTTCATTACCTCTTCTATCGTTACGGGTACACCACCACGCTGCTTACTGACGAGCGCCGCTTGCATGAAGGCGTAGATCTGGATGGTCTCCCCGGCAGAGACAGGTGATTGTCCCGTGCGAAAAAACTTGGCAATCTCAACGACCAACGGTCGATAGCCACCATAGGGTCCGATTGCACCGATCCCCTTCGCACCAAATACGCTGCCCCCGTAGCCGCTCGAGCCTCCCCGTATGCCACGGAAGGTACCGATTCGCCCACCATCCCATATCCCAACCGCTAATTCGGCATCTTTTGTGGATTGATGAGTAACCTGTGCACACCCTTCACCCATGCATGTAAAAAGCGACTCGACTCCGTGTATCCCATACCAATAAAGATCAACATGTGTTGGCTCCAAAGCACAGGGACTATACGCATCACACCCGAGAACATCACCGAGTTTCCCTGCGCGAATCTCCTGTGCCCCTGGACTAAAACGTAGAGATGAACTGGAAAAAACGGTAGCTCCGTAGTGCTTTGCGGCTTGATAGATTGCAACCACTTCTGCCAGTCGCGAACCCGTGGGCTTATCGATGAAGACCGGCTTCCCTGCCTGAAAAACTTCCAAAGCTTGTTCAAGATGGAGTCTTCCGTCATTCGTTTCCAATAAGACGGCGTCCACCTTGCTGATAAGATCAGCGATGGAGTCAACCACCTCCACCCCCATGGCACGCACTTCTGCAGTGTACTTAGGAATACGACTGGCACTCGATTCAATGTCTGCACTGCCATACGGGTAGGCTGCAACAACTCGAAAACCCTCCAAAGCAGGATCCGCGACGGGATCCTTGTGAAATTCTTTGGTGAATGCTGGGACGTGAGAGGTATCGAGTCCGATGATGCCCAGTCTCATGGTTTTGTCGTCTTGAGCCAATGCGTTCCCCAGCAGCAGAGTGTTCACGGCACAAAAAACGAAGGCCGTCACGCACCATGGGATAACCATCAGCCCAGAACTTACCGTCAATCTCTTGGACACCTGTTTGTATTTCATTAGATCTGTTCAATAGGAATGCAATTCATTGGGGTTGGTAGCGAATCAAGCAAAACACACGTATAGCCGTCCGATCAGCGAGTAGACTTGTTTTCCCTATCCGGCATGGGAACAACCCTATGCGGTAACCTGCTCAACCCTTGGGATCGACCAAAATCATACCACGTCAGATAGGCGAGTGGGCTTTACACCCGGACTATCGGCCATCGCTCACCGAATCCATCTTTAACACGGCTCTAAAGATCAGGATTTCTCCGTTAGTCGCCTCGGTCACACAAATCAACGGTGGCCAACGCCAATTGATTCTGATTGAACGTCGTAAAATATCCCCACATCCGTTGGCAATCCCTTAAACTAGATTGGCGACGCCGGAGTACTTTGCGGGGGATGTAGCATGACGAGTCAGCAGACGAGCGATGAACCAAAAGACCGAGGGATTTTTCCCAGTTCGAAATCGATGGAAAATATTTCGGTACAGTGGTTCGTATCGCTTGTTGTCAGAGGTAAGACACGACTGTTTGTCATCGCTACCTGGTTGACATTAGCAACCGCCACCTCTTCATTGTGCTGGTCGACTGACCTTGATGACGTCAGGCAACTCATCAATTCGGGTAAGTACGAGGAAGCAGAGGCCTTTTCCAATGAACAGGTGGGGAGTGGAATCTGGAATGAGAAGTGGCCAAAAACTCTCATCGAGTGCCTGCTGGTTCAAGGTAAAGCCCAACCAGCCAATGAAATTTACCAGGCAGCTATCAAACGCTACCCCACCAGCCTCTCTCTGCGATTAATGGGAGTGGATGTTCTCCGTCAATGCGGATTGAAAGACGAAGCAGACGCAGCGAGCAGGCAAATCCTTCTACTCATGCAATCCGCTCCCTCGCGATACGCAAGCCGTGACAATCTCATTGCCATGGGTCAGTACTTTGCTAGTCAGGGCGAAGACGCGAGACAGATTCTGGAGCTGTTTTATGATCGTGTGCGTGATTCTGACCCTACTCATTTGGGCGCCTGCTTAGCGTCTGCGGAACTCGCCTTGAGTAAAAACGACTTCAAAGTTGCAGCTGAAACCTTGAAGCGAGGTTTAGAAATTGCGCCCGATGATCCTAACGTTCATTACTACCTTGCGAGGACCTGGGCGAGTTCGGACAGGAAACGATCCGGCGAAGCACTGAATAAAGCTCTGCAGCTGAATCCTCGACATCCACCGAGCCTATTAATCAAGGCTGAACGTGCGATTGATGCTGAACAGTATGAGGCAGCCGCGCTCGTTCTCGAGATCATCACAACTCTGAACCCAAATCATCAGCAAGCAATTGCCTTACGTGCTGTGCTGGCACACCTTCGAGGTGACTTTCAGCAGGAAGAAAAACTGCGTGAGGAAGCGTTAAAGACCTGGTCGACCAACCCAAAAGTTGATCATCTCATTGGACGCAAACTTTCTGATAAGTACAGATTTGAAGAGGGTGCAGCGTATCAACGAAGGGCACTGGAGCTCGATTCGGGTTACCTCCCGGCAAAATTCCAACTCGCTCAAGACCTACTGCGTCTTGGCCAAGACCAAGTAGGTTGGGAGCTAGCAAAGCAAGTTGCAAATGAAGACCCTTATAATGTCGTTGCCGTCAACCTCCTCAACCTCAATCGACGAATTGATCAGTTCACTACCGTTGAATCGAATGGGATTCGCCTCCGGATGGCCTTCGATGAGGCTCCAATTTATGGCCAACAAGTGATGGATTTGCTTGCT
>JAYYHM010000414.1:0-3376 GCA_036148415.1 Planctomycetota bacterium | reverse complement strand
GAACCCATCGACGTAAAGCAGTAAACGATTCTGCGTTGGTGGAGCCCCAAGCAACCTTGGCCGGTTCCAGTCTCGAATGGGCCTGTTCCACCGCCTCAGCGATCCTTCGCCGGATCAACGGGAGGTAAGTCGGGTCAGGCTCCGTTCCCAGTGCGCCAAAGGACGAGGGAGCGGAGTGAGTATGAGTAGCTGAGACAAGAATATTCTCAGCGAGAATTCCGGTTCTCTGGGAAGCCTGATTTTTCGCATCATCAAGCAACAAACGTGGAAGCATGCAGCTATCCACCACGACAATTGCGAGTGCATTGTCTCCATCACTGATCGCGATAGCCCTCGCATTGATCCGAGTCCTAATTTCATTCGCATTTCGAGTGAGCATTCCCCCGTTGACCAAAACCGGCAGCTGATCGGGGGTGACATCGACAATGGCAGCGCCCACCATGATGTCGCCGGATGCACTGTCACAAAGGTTGTAGAGGCTTATGAAGCTGAGAGTGAACGCGATGGCTGCCCGACTGATTTTGTTTAGCATTTGCTTGGTTGATTGGTATGAAGGGAGTCAAGATCGAGTTAGAAACAGAATCAACATAGGAACAGAGGTTTGCTGGTTCGGCTTCGTCCCGCGTTCGCCTTTAGAAGATTCGCTTCAACTCGAAAAACTTCGCGAGGCTTAGTTTAGCGTTTCCAGCGTGCCTCAGGTGTCTAGCAGTGCAAACGCCTTGAGTGGGGATAAACGCTTTGAAAGCGGCAAACGGAGAGGAATAATGGGGCGAACCCAATTGTGGAAGACCACAGATTTTGTCGTGGTTCCACTCGGTGATTGGCGATCCTCGTATTTGGCTGCATTTTTTCTTTCCGATTGATGTGTGGACCAAAATGTGGGCTGTCCCCTGTGCTAGGTCAGCAGCGTCCGTTATCGTCCAAGCTCAATTAAAGTTCACCCCAGATTTCTGGTTATTGCCTCATGTCTTCGCGTCGACGTGCCCGAGAGATCGTACTTCAGATGCTTTACGAAGCGGATCTCAATGGTTCGCGGGATGCGGATGCCATGCATCGCTTTATACGCTCGCGAATGCAGGGCCACCGAGCATTGAGTGAATTCGCTATTCAGCTTCTTGATGGCACACTCGATGCACGTTCGGAAGTGGATGAGCATCTTGGGAAGTTGGCCAAGCAATGGTCACTGAAACGCATGGCAGTAGTGGACCGTAACATTATGCGGCTCGCTGCCTACGAGATGTTGCACGCGATCACACCAGGAAAGGTCGCGGTCAATGAAGCGGTACTGTTAGCAAAGCGTTATGGCGAGGCCAAAAGCCCTAAATTCGTGAACGGAATTCTAGATCGATTGATGAAGCAGATTGAAACGCAGGAGCAGTAGCATGAAACGTTGGCTCTTCACCTCTCAATTTAGAGACTCGTAAGATGCCTCAATAGGCGCTCGATTTCCCCGTGAGTGTTGTAATGGCAGAGGCCAATTCGCACCATTCCCTCAGGCTCAACCCCCAATGCTTCGGTGAGTGGCAAAGCGTAGTAATTCCCGTGCCATACAAAGATCCCAACATCGGCAAGGCTCTGGGCAACTTCTTTGGGAGAGAGTTTTTGGTGTGTGATGGAGAGGGTTGGCAATCGGTGTTGCAGTTGCTTTCGATCTGTGATGCCCCAAACCTTGATGTTAGGAATTTGATCCAAACCGTCTAGCAGTTGGTTGAGCAGTGACGCTTCGTACTCCCGGATGGAAGACATGGCAGTGCACAGTTGGTCCCTGAGCCCGATAGAACCCATCTCGGTTGACTGAACGTTGGAGTTAGGATTTCCGAGAGATGCCAGGTAACGGATCGCTTCGAGTGTTCCTGCGATGCATTCGTGATTTTGAGTCCCCGTCATCCATCGGCCGGGAATAGAATCCGGTGCAGTTCTTAGTTTGTAAGGTTGCAGCGACTCCAAGTGTTCCCGTTTACCGTACATGATTCCAACGTGGGGCCCGAAGAACTTATAAGCACTGCAAACAAGAAAATCGCAGTTCCACTTCTCAACATCCATCAAGGCATGCGGGGCGAAGTGGACTGCATCGAGAAAGGAGAGGGCACCTACCTCAGAAGCCCATTTGCAGATTTGCTCAACTGGATTAACGGTGCCTACTGCGTTGGATGCACATCCCACGGCTACCAGTTTTGTCCGCGGGGTGATTTTCTCGCGATACTGCTCAAGGCGTAGCGTGCAGTCGGATGGATCCACGTCAATGGTTTTGACTTCAACACCGCGGTCACGGGCGGCCAGCACCCAAGGCGTGAAGTTCGCATCATGCTCTAAGCGGCTGAGAACGATCTCATCTCCGGGTGACCAATTCTGCGAGATGGATCTCGATAGGGCAAAAGTGAGACTGGTCATGTTTGCTCCAAAAGAGATCGTTTCCGGGTCCGTCGCTCCGAGTAGATCCGCACAGGCTTGGTGGGCCTCCGCGAGCATTTGGTCACTATCAAGGCTTGTCTTGAAGAGACCGTCGTGGTTTGCATTGCAGTCGACGAGGTATCGCCCGATGGCGTCGATGACTCGCTGTGGAACCTGAGTTCCGGCGGGCCCATCGAAAAAAGTGAGGGGTTGTCCGTTGAGCTCTCTGGAAAGTGCAGGAAAAAACTGCCGAAGTGATTGGACGGATACGTCGTTAAGTGTCATGGTTCATTAATGGTTGTGTTCAGATCGAGGTTGACTGGAAGGACCGTCCGGACAAGCTCACGATCGGAGTGCTATCAATAAATTTTGATGTTTTTTGCGGAATCGACTCAAGAAATTGCACTTGTTTTGATTGCGCTGGACCTTTTAAGGTTGGGCATAGGTGTTAACCGCTCTGGCTAGCATTGTAGGGAAATTCGAATGAAGGCATCACTATCAGCTCCATCGATCCGTGCCAGGTCTAGGGAAGTATGTATCGCTTCCCTGGATTGGAAGGCAATGGCCATGCTATTTGTCGCAATGTGCGGATGCACCCAAAACCCCTACTACGCCGCTCCTGGATCTGGAGCTTGGCAGCTCTCCCCGGGACCCCTCACTTCTGCTAATTCAACAGAGAATCCGTTGGAAGCAAGGGTTACGGAACTGAATCGGCGTGTTCAGTTGCTGGATGATAACAACCGACAGCTGCATACCCAACTCGCTCAGAGTGAGCAGAAAGCGGAAGTGTTTAAGGACGAGGCCGAGCTTTTGAGAGAGCAATTAGCCTCCATGAGTGAGCAGCTCGATGCGTCAAAGCTGATGGCTCAAGATGCGGAGTCGCGAGTTCGTGGAATGCAAGCCTCGACACAAATGCGTGGTGGGGCCGTCATCAAGCCGAACACAAGCCTATCGCTTCAGGCGGCTCAGCTGAGTCTCCCGGGTT
>JAYYHM010000413.1:0-3121 GCA_036148415.1 Planctomycetota bacterium | reverse complement strand
AGCCGTACCGAAGGACTCTTAATTTGCACGACGGTTCCCTCATAGCCGCCGGGAAGCGGATCGTCGGTTAAAGACACGACAGTTGCGCGAAGCGCACCCGGACCAGAAAATGTCCCCAAGGTCTCACGAGAAACATTGGACTCGGCTCGATCCAAAAGACGCTTGCCGACTGTCCATCGTCCCGGGCTAAAAAACTCGAGCTCATCCATCGAGCCACTGGTCAACCGGTTGCGCCCCCAACCGCGATCATCCATCAAGGGACGCCAGAAAATCTGCAACTCTGCCGCCCCCATGACTACCGGCGGGCTACTGGTTGGCTTCGGCCAATCGGGCATGAGACGCTCCGATAATTGCCATTCGCTCCGTAACAACCAAGCATCGGCTCTCCTGGCCATTCGCAGAGCGGATCCGAAGTCACCGCTCCTGAAGATCGGTTCAGCATCCTCCATGGTGCGTTTCGCGGCCTGAACCAGATTCGAGGGCCGCTGCTGAGGTATGCGACTCATGGACTCGGCCGCTATCCAACGACTCTCGGTCCGCATCACCGCATCACTGACAAGTTGCCACCGGTCGGTGGTGGCCTTTCTCGCGAACTGGCCGGCCGCCGCAGCAATCTGCCCTCCCACCGATGGATCACTACTAAGAATGATTAATTCCACTACATCGGGAGAAACGATCTCCAATCTTGGTCCGGTCTCCGTCATTTCTGGAACCAGGCGTTCAGCGGTGAAATGAGTCAAGCGCCATACCGTTTGATTCGCATCGCCAGGCGTTAGCTGCAACTGGATCGCTCCCCCATCTCCTGCAAGAGTTTCTGAACCTCGGGATGCAGTGGATGTAAGAATGAGTAAATCGGCATTCTCGTTCCCCAACCGACTGCAGCGATAACTACCCTCAGCGATGGATGGCGGAACCTCGTTGACCGCGGTGACGACCCAAGGGGAGATCATCGCAATCATGCGATTCACATAACTCAAGGCCAGTGCTCGCTGAGTATCCATCGGTTGACCCGACGCCAGACTGCGAGTCGACCGGTACAGAACGGTTGAAGGAACGCATTCTAAGGAACGCATGGTTTGGAGCCACATTGCATGCCAATGAAAGCTACTTGGAGGCGGAACACCGACAGCCTCTGCGATAGAATCCGCCTGTCTCAAGATTGACTCCGCCGGCATGGACGTCACCGCTACACCCTGCCCGACATGGCTTCCTACACGACTCAGCCTACGGTTCAATTCGCTGACTTCCTCTTCGGCACTCAATGAACGTTCTCTAGGTGGGAGGTCCTGGATCAGCCCATCTAGGAACGCAGAGTAAGAACTCCACGACTCAGTTGGAGCGCCGATCATCGGTCGCTGCCAACGCTCAGGAAAGGAACGCAGACGCTGCACAGCCTTCTCGGATTGAGCCAGCGTTGTGGTATCCAAAACATCTGAGCTTCCCAAAAACCAGCCAGCTACAGGTTCAAGGAGGGATTCTAAAACCGGATCAATCCTCGACGGCAGAGGGGAATAAATTTGAATTCGATTTTGAATAGCAGCTCGAAGCAGATCCGCATCTGGCATTTCGCTGGTAAGGATTGCGTCGAAACCGAGGGATCGAACCCAGCCAAGAGGCTCGCCGTTGTACTGCAAAATTCGCGATACCGTTTCAGCAGGGAAGACAGGAACTTGCTCAGCTAGTAGTCCAGATCGACTTTCGTCTTTCGTTCCACCCAAAGAAGCCTGCTCCATGCTCCGATCTGTCAACTCTCGACCGACCGCAACCATCCCGTCTACTCTCAGTTCATCTATCCGAATCGCTGTCGTACCGGCTCCGGAATAAGCATTGATCAATACGGCATCCACGTAAGGGTCAGCCAAATCTACCTCGGGCCCATATTCGCCGCGTAATGCGACATGCTTTAGCCGCAGGGACTTTTCAATCGATCCAATTCCCAGCAAAGCAAATTCACCCGGTGTTTTATAGTCTGCACCGTACAGGGTGACGGCAACGACCTTTTTGGTAGTCGGGTCCTTGACGTAGGGGAATCTCACTCGAAAGCCGATGGTAGCTCCGGGTTTTGCACTCATCACCTTCACATTGGCAGTCAGATCATCCAAGGGGAGCACTGGTTCAATAGGATAAACCAACTGAGCCTCGCTACCGTTAGCTGCGGCAAAGTTAACGACTTCACAGCTTCCACCCGCGACCCCTCCATCAAGAAGATGCTTTTGCTCAACGATCTTGGCGTCGCAATCGGTGCGTCCCAAGTACCAACGCGGCGGATAGGTATCCAGTGGATCGTAGAGCTGCGCAAAACAAGTTGATCCAATGCAGACACTCGTTAAGGCCATCAGCAACAAAGTAACTTGCAATCTTTGCCAAGTCGTCGCATCTGTCTTCGTTACAGAATTAGTCATGCTGTCTTCAACTTTGTTTGTTTGACCCTCGGGCAGTTGGGCGGAACAATCCCATCATCAGGTCGACGGAGCAAGTCAAACGTTTTTTAACCAGCCTGTGCTTACCGTGCATTCGAGCGTCACTGAAGCTTGCTCCGCTTGATTAGAACACCCCTCAAGGTGTTCCCTCCATCGGGCCGCTTCAGAGAACCAGTCAGGTGTGTTGCACATCCGCATCACGCGTTGCTTGCCCACCATGACCAGCGGAAAAAGACCGAAACCCCCTAAACTCAAGGGATAACATGATTTAACGCAATAAGCCAAGGTGAATCACTGTTGTTTTTTTTCAACACTGCGGAATTACATTTCATTCAGCCAGAATGACGCAAACCTATGCTATGCAATCACTTGCGACCACGGAATGGAATCGCAGCACCCTTTTTGGCACTTTAGATGCACCGGATGCTCGCCTGTTACAACCCGTTAATTCGAATTAATTGAGCCCACCGGAATGCCCAACACAATTGGAACCTTCAGCAAAGTAGAAGAAAGCCCAAGTGAGATTCAGCAACTCGCAGTTGCCCTGCAGGATCTTCCCTTGGAGTTTCGCGACACGATTGCCCCAGCCATGCAGAAAGTCATCAACAGCAGCATTCGTAGGCGTCGAATTCTTAGCATGGTTCAGGAGGCACTGGCTCAATTGCGACTCGATATGAAATACCTCATCTTCGACCTCGAAG
>JAYYHM010000412.1:0-6083 GCA_036148415.1 Planctomycetota bacterium | reverse complement strand
CCTCCGGGTGAAGTGGATCGAGCACTGTCTGCGATCAATAGCACACGCAACCAAGTAGCAGCGGATATCAGTACGGCTCGTGCAGACTCAGAACAACAGATCACCATGAGTGCGAGAGCTGTTGAGATCGCTTCGAATAACGCCCAAGCCGAAGTTGCACCCCTGCGTGAGCTTGCCAGAACGCTAACGGGAATCAAGTCAGAGGGTGGATCGAAGTGTCTTAAAGCGTACATCCGTAACCTCCGCGTTCCACTCTTTAAGCGAGCCAATCGGGTCGTCCAAACAACTCATTCCAGCAATCAGGTCGAGGGTTAATCATCATGGGAATGTTCACTTTCATCCTTGGCCTGATGTTCATCCCAGTGATGATGCAGGTCCTCAAACTGTTTGGCCTTTTTGTTTGCATTCGCGAATGCGAATCCCAGGTCTACACTCTCTTTGGGAAAGTCATCGGTACTCTTGATACCGCAGGATTAGCGTTCCCGATTTCACACTTTGGTCCCCGTGCGATGCTCGTCCCCTTCTTTGGGAAACGCTACGCTGTGAATACGGCCCTTCGACAACACTACCTGAGAAGTCAGATGGTCAATTCCGAGGAAGGAACTCCGATGGGTGTCGGGATCTGGTATGAAATGCGTGTCAAAGATCCCGTATCCTATCTCTTCACCAATGCGAACCCTGACGGCTCCTTGCAAGCGAACGTTACCAGTTCCACCATTTCCACTCTGAGTAATCTGGAGATGGAAATGATGCTAGAAGACCGTCACAGTTTGAGTAGAACGGTAAGGCAGACGGTATCACCTCTTTCGGAGCAATGGGGATATCAGCTTGGATCTGTATACATTCGCAAAGTGGAATTTACAGATGCTCAAATGGTACACAACATTACTGACAAAGTTGTTAAGCGTTTGGTCCAAGTCACCAGCGCGATGAAGCAAGATGGTGAGAATCGTGTGGGCTTGATCAAAAGTGAAACGGCTTACAAAGTTTCGCAAAAAATGGCTGAAGCCGCCGCTGCACGACCTGACATTGTGGGTACTGAGCTCAATGAAATAGCAAAGACCGATCCCGAGATCCTTGAGTCAGTACTGCAGGTGATGGAGGTCAATAACTTACTCGATTCAAGTGCGAGTGTGGACCTACTTCCTGATAACAGTCAGTACCTAATCCAGCTCGGTGACAAGTCGCAGCAGGCGGTTACCGCTGAGCTCGCCTAAAGGGCAACTGACCATTCGTCCTCGATACACAACAGCGGGTGGATCGAGGACGCTGAATATCTAACGCTCATTCGTTACGTCTGAGCTGCTAAAAAGGTCGATAACGCGAGTCGACGTAAAGCCAATAAAGCAACTCTTGAATGATCTCCATCGCGGACTGAATTCGATGCTCCGGCCTCTTTTCCAAGCATCTCATGCAAACCGTTTCTAGAGCTCGCGGAATCGTTCTGTCTTTAACGATGACGCTTGGTGTTGGAGGATTATCTCTCAAAGTATGATCTAAAACCTCGTCTAATGAATCACCCCATGCAAGTGTGTCGAGAGTAAGAATCTCAAAAAGAACTGCACCTAAACTATAGAGATCTGTTCGTTCATCAATCTCACCATCGTTAACAATCTGCTCGGGCGACATATAGAGAGGTGAGGCCTGCTGAGGCCGGCGCGAAGCAAGCGTATTGTTGTCTGAAACGGCTTCCTCCTCTTCATCAAGTACCTTTGCGATACCCCAGTCGAGCAGAAAAATCTCTCCAAAATCGCCGAGAACAATGTTCTCCGGCTTAATGTCGCAATGCGCAATTCGATGGGTATGGGCGTAATTCAACGCTTCAGCAACCTCGATGACTACATCAACCAGTTTCTGTAAATCCCATTTTGCAACACCACTTTTGATCTTATCGAGTGTCTCGCGAAGTGTGGTGCCTTGCACCAATTTCATTGTGAAATAGTAATGACCTCGACTATCGTAGCCCACTTCATAAACAGGAGCGGTATTGGGATGCTGGAGAGCGCCGGTGATTCGTGCCTCTCTCAAGAATAATTTATTTTCATACGGGTCATCAACAAACTCCGGACGAAGGGTCTTGTAGCAAACGATGCGACCCAAATTCAAATCTTTACAGGACTGGATAACGCACTTCCCACCCAACGCAATCTGTTTAAAAAAAACGTATCGAGTGTTGTTCGTGATCTTGGCATCGTTCGAAAGCTGCGAATTCAAGTCCGATGGACGCAGTAATTGCTCGCTTTGGCTAAGACTTCGGTACATTGCAGAACTCAAAACACGAGACAACGGGTTCCATAAATCCCAAAGAATAAAAGGTTTCCTTTTGCAGGTCTGATTTTCGACGAAACGGCAGACCAAGTCCGACCCCAGTTTACTTAACCGGCCTTTAATATTTCAATCGCTAACCCCACCAAACCGTCGAACCAAAAATCACCTATGAAAACGAAAACATCAAGACCTCGTCATCGCTGCTTCGGAAAAAGATCTATTCGATCTCTAAGTTGGCTAAGTGGGACAAAGTCACTCCGCAAAATCGTGAAGCCCCGTGGTTGACTCAGTGGAATCCAGAAAAGAATAGTTATTCTTCGTGAACCCAGTCATACGCGAAATCCGCTACCATACGGCATCAGTAGGGATGCCGACTCAACGTGAATCGATCCAAACCCCCTCAAACTCCAAGCTATCTCCAGGAGACCAAAAAATGCATCGACGCTTCGCGTTCATCACGATTACGGTCGCTTCCTTAGTTTTTACATCTGCCGACCCCACAGCAAGATTCGCATTGGGTGAGGAGAATTCACAAATCCATGATGCGATCCAGCCTGTCCCACGTGATGGCAGATGGATGAAGCGTCACGAATCCATGAATTCCAGAGTTGCAGAGGGAAACGTGGATCTGGTTTTCATTGGTGACTCGATCACTCAGGGTTGGGAAGGACGCGGTAAGGCAGTTTGGGCTGAGTACTACGGAGATCGAAACGCGGTTAATCTCGGAATCGGTGGAGATCGTACGCAGCACGTAATCTGGCGATTGCAGAACGGCAACCTGAAGGGTATCCACCCGAAAGCTGCGGTGATCATGATCGGAACCAATAATTCAGGTGACAATACTGCCGCACAGATTGCTGAAGGCGTCACCAAAATCGTTCAGATACTCCGAGAAACCACACCTAGAACAAAGATCCTTCTCCTGGCTACCTTTCCAAGAGGCGCTAATCAGAAGGATACCAGACGCATCGTCAATGAGAGCAGCAATGCGATCGTTTCAAGCTTAGCGAAGGATCCATCAGTCCACTACGTGGATATAGGGAACAAATTCCTTGAAGATGATCAGACACTATCCCGTGAAATCATGCCTGACCTGCTGCACTTGAGTGAGGAGGGTTATGAGATTTGGGCAAAGTCCATTGAACCAACACTCAAAAAGCTTCTCACCCAGTGAGTCATTCAAATAGCTTTTGGAAGCTACTTTGCTTCGCTGTGCGCCAACGACTCGTCAAAACACCCATGGGGATCACCTCCCGGTGAATTTCCATGGTGAGTGGTACGCGTGACATTACCGAGCGTACTTCTGATTCCAGCAAGCCTTTCCGAAAATCATGAATTCACTACCTGACAAGAAGATGGCCATTTCCTTCGCGCAAAATCCCCTCAAGTTAAGCATTCTAACTCTCCTCATCTCTTCAACATCGCTCATGGGAGAGGAACCCATCCCACGGGATGAGTGGGAAAAGGTAACCATTGACAAAATCAGTATTGGATATGGTCTCCAGATCGATGATGTCAACGGGGATGGCAAGCCTGACATACTACTCGCTGACAAAAGTACGGTTCAGTGGTACGAAAATCCGACTTGGGTCAAACACGTCATCGCTCAAGATCTTACGGAGCGGGATAATGTGTGTATTGCAGCAAAAGACATTGATGGAGATGGCAAGTGTGAAATCGCAATCGGGGGTCAATGGAACTACCGAGAGAGTTTGAAAGACGGAGCCATCCACTACCTCGTACCACCGGATGATCGCTCGCGGAATTGGTTACCCGTAAAACTGTACCATGAACCGAGCACCCACCGGATGCATTGGATCGAAGGTCCAGATCAAACCCAGCGTTTGGTTGTCAAGCCTCTCCGGGGCAAGGGTAGCGTTGAAGGGAACGGTGCTGGCCTGAAATTACTCGAATATTTCCCGCCCAAGAACAAACAAGATCCATGGAGGTATGAAGTCAGTTGTGATTTTCTACATCTTTCCCATAATTTCCACCCTGTGAACTGGGATGATGATCCAGAACAAGAACTCATCATTGCTGCTAAAGAAGGTGTTTGGCATCTGGACAGGATTCAAGAGAACGAGACGGAAACCAAGTGGAAACCCACGCAATTAACAGATCAGTTTTCTGGTGAAATACGTGACGGAACTCTTCCCGGCGGAAAGCGTTTTATTGTTGCAATTCAGCCGATGCATGGATCAACTGCGGCCACTTACAGGGAACCCAAAGACATAAGGGCTCCGTGGGAATTATGCAAAGTCCTGAGCGAATCCCTAAAGGATGGTCATGCGCTTGCCTGTGCCGATTACCTTGGTGTGGGTTCTGATCAGGTGATTGTCGGGTGGAGAGGCATGAATACTCCAGGTACTCCGGGAATCAAATTATTTACACCGCTAGATTCTGAAGGTGAGACTTGGAGAGAAAGCGTGTTATCAGCCGAGGAAGTAGCAGTAGAGGACATCAAAATTGGAGATCTTGATCAAGATGGCCGGGTCGATGTGATCGCCGCAGCTAGACAAACCAAGAATTTAGTCATCTTTTTTAATCGCACGAAATCCTCTCGCTGAAAATCAGATGCTACGAATCTTTGATTTCACAAACCGAGCAATGTCGGTTACCCTGTCACTCAGGATCGTGAATCTTGAGGTCAGCAAGATAGATCGCGGTCACAATCTTCCCATTCTGATCGCGTTCATGACTCGAGTACCAAGACACGATTGCTTCGCCATCGCCCAGATCTAAGAATCCAGGGTAAGAATTGTCACCCCCGCTGGGTAACTCAGCAAACTGATGGAGCTCATTGCCTTGCAGCCAACACAAAGATGTTTTGGGACCTGACTTCGTGTTACGTCTACCCCCGACGACCCAGCGTTCTCCCCAGCGAACTAGCAGCGGGCCACCAATGTATCGATCAAGATCTTCGCGATCCCATTTGGAATAAGGAGGACTGGAACGCACAATTTGTGCGGGATCACTACCCCTTCTTGCTATCCCGATCACATTCCCTTGGGAGGTGAACTGAAAAGCCGTTTCATCCCCACGCGTTTCCTGAAACAGTGAGATTTTCTTCCAAGAAAGACCATCCTCACTCTGAAGCATGGCGGACTCAACATTTGGTCCTTCACCACGTGGTCTAACGTCGAACTGATGTTTCCGTCGCCCGCAGAGATAGGCTTTGCCTCCATATTGATTGGCTTTCCAGACATAATGTCCGAAGGTTCCTTCCAACATGATTGGACCGTCCCAATGACTCCCATCCTGGGTAACCACCGCGTAACCCAAATGTAAATTCAAGTCATAATCCTTGATCGGTAGCGTTGTCTCACCACTGTACCAGGTACCTGTGTAGACGAATAACTTTTCTTTAAACACTAGGAAATGGGGGTCGCGTGTGTCACGAAATGGCACGGAGAATTGATGCACTTGCTCCCATTCTTGCAAATCATCACTCCGAAGAATGATGATTGACGCCGTTGGATGAACCATATGTCCATCTGGGCAACTACGGAACGTCAGGTAGTACTCACCTTGAAATTTAACCAAATCTGTAAAAGCATTATGTTCGCCATTGTCAAAAACCTTACGAACATGACTCATCTGTACGACGACATCATCGGCGCGAGCATTGAGGTTCAAAGCAAGAGCGATCAGAGCGGGTAAAAAAAGAATACGGATCACTTCAACTCTCCCAAATACTCTCGAAAATAATACGTCAAGATCGCTTACCCTTCCATCAAGATCAGTGTACCCCATTCACCTTCACCCTGGGGGAATACGGCTTGAATTCACTGACCTCAGCAAGTCACTCGAGATGA
>JAYYHM010000411.1:0-4817 GCA_036148415.1 Planctomycetota bacterium | reverse complement strand
TGGAGTAGTCTTCTATAAGTTGAGGGGACGGCTCCGGCCCTAACAAATTGTTCCGGCTACCTCGATGTGTGAAATCCATCATCGTGACCACCGGATAGATGAGCACGGCAAAGTCAGGCCGACAACTGAACTGAGAAATCGTGTCATCGATCGTTGCGGGTGGTTCACTAAAATGGGTTGCAGCCGTGGAGGCTAAATGTCCGCCGGCAGAAAACCCCATGATTCCGATACGATCTTCACGGACACCCAGTTCCGCAGCTTTGGACCGCACAAGACGAACCGCTCTCTGAGCATCGATCAACGGAACCGCATGGCGTTGCCTAGGCAAGCGATACTCGAGCACAATCCCGGTAACGCCAAACTGACCCAACCACTTTGCTATGCCATGTCCCTCCGGCCCGACAACCAGTCCGCCGTAGCCTCCACCGGGGCAAATCACAACTGCCGTTTGTTCGAGATCATGGTTCGCAGACGTACCCTCTGGTCGGTGGATGGTGATGTAGGCATTCTCATCCTTCGTGCTGCCCATCTGCTGATCTCCCACCGGGGCCACACTTTCCCAGAGTGCGAATCTATCCGAAATCTTCTCCGTCACAGAATCTTCCGCAATCGCAAGCGAATCGGAATGCACCTTGAACAGTAAATCCGCTGAAGGCACCAATAAGGTGGCGAAAGCGACCAAAACAATTCGAAACATGGACACCTTCCTTTCGGTATTCAAACCAAGAGAAACAAACAAACCAGCAGGCGACCCGACGGTAAAACACTTATAGGTTAGAAAACTCGTTTCCATTCGCCAATTCATAGTCATTGACGCTTCTTCGTGGTCATTAACCCTAAGGGTGAAATAATCAGCTAGACTACCACGAGCGATGCCGCATCGCCTATCGTTACCTTAAAAAATGTGAGTTGAAGTTATGCCGAATATCTTCACCCGATAAATCACTGCACAGTTCGTGAGAAGCTATACTTCCTGCTTGAGACCCGCTGAACCACCAAAGGATCCGGCCGATGAATAAAATACTTCGTGGGGCAGTCCTTACCTTTATCATCCTTTGCGTCTTACTGGCAGCGGCAGCGTTCACGGCGAAATCAACCACGGAGAGTGGACTGCTACGGTTGCGAGAAGAAATTGTTGATGCAGGGGACTATCTGGATATAGAAGACTATCCTCTGCCAGAGGTTCAAGAAAAAGAGAATGCCTATACCCATCTGATGAGTGTGGGAGATGAACTTGAATCGGCTCAGTCGGAGATCGAGACAGCTAAGCTTGATAAAGTTTACGATACGAAAGGAACAATTAGTTTTAGTGAAAACGAGTCTCAAGCTCTCAATCAAATTCTCAACAAATATTCGTCGATAAACGAACAGCTTCTTCTTGCATCTCAATGCTCTGGTTTCCGCTCAGAATTCGATCCTCACGAAGGGTTCGCCGCAGAACTCCCGCACTTGATGAACCTTCGGCTCGCATGCCGTTTTCTCTCCTTTGCCGCCATCACAAAAGCAAATCAAGGGGATGGTGATGCTGCTCTCGGGAATTGCGAAGCGATCATCAAGCTTAGTTTGCTCGCAGATTCGGAACCACTTTTGGTAGGCTACCTCGTTGGTGTTGCCTGTCAGAGCATCGCCATGGAAGCGGCATACCAAACGTTGTCACTTTGCGAGGTCTCCAACGCTACGATCCAAAGCTTCCTCGTATCTCTCGATGCGATACAACCGTACAAATCTCTCTCCAACGCTTTGAAGGCCGAAAGAGCGATCGCAGTGATGACCTTTGATCAGCTCCGCGAAGGAGACGCAAGAGAGGCTCTGGCTGGTAACGCAGGTGGTTTGGGCGAACTTGGCAGCAATTGGTTAACCGAAGCCTACCTGAATGATGATGAAGCGGTTTACCACCAAATCATGTCTGAGCAATTGGAGCTACTTAACGCACCGAAGTCAGTTCGCGACACGAAAATTCAAGAAACTCTGAAAACGCTGACTGATTCAGGCTTCCGGTATGCGATCAGCAAAATGGTTCTGCCAGGATTAGCACCCATCGCTGATGCTGCAGATCGCGCAGAAGCTATCAAACGATGCATGCGAATCATCATGCTCGGTAAGCAATCAAACGCAGCTAATCTGGAAGAGATGGACCTATCTCAATCCTTGCTAGAAGATCCTTTCAGTCAAAAACCGTTGATCTGTCTCACCGGTGAACACCCTTGGTCAGTCTACAGTGTGGGACCCAACCTGGTCGATGATAGCGGGTCACTAAAGCCCATCGAAGGAAGTTCCCAGCCATTGGATCTTGGGTTTGTCAAAATCGCAGAACCGAAACCCTAAGCAGACAACGGACCAACTTCGGTCCGCTGGGAGGAACTCCGCTTGAATCCTCTTGACGCTGCTGACGAATAGTTCGTAACGTCCTGCGGAGGGAGGTTTGATCACCTCTTAACGCTTTGGTGATCGAGTCTTCCTTATCCCTCCTATTTTAAGAGCGTGGTTGAAGAGTCGAGCACGATGGCGATGAAAAGCCAATACTTCCAATACATGGCGAAACTAGCCCGCTCGGTAAGCGTTTGGGCGGCGCTATACTGCTGCTTTCTCGCGTCCGGCTGCTCCCCATGGAAGAACACCGCCAAGCTACAAAAAAAGCAATTTTTGGATTCCAAACTGAGCAATGCGAGCAGTGGAAAAGCCACTTTAGAGGTTGAATTCATTAACGCCTCCCCTGCATTCATCGATGACACAGTATTTGAAAGTCTTTGGCATCACGTCGATGAGACCGTGATCGACCCTGAGCGTCGGGCACCTTTTTTAAGCAATGGGCTTCGCATTGGGAAAATTTCCAACCTGGATCGCTTGAGGGAAACGTTAGAGGCAGGAGTCACTGAAACCAATGTTGTCGATGATTTTCTGAGTCAAGCGTCGATAGCGAGTGAAATCTCTCACGGCAGGCAGACTATACCCCTTCGCTTTGGAAAAAGGACTGAGTTTCCCTTGCGTCAACCTTTTGAAGGGAGTCACGTCGCCCTGATACGCCACCAGGGTGAAACGATCGGGAAGACCCTTGAAAATGCTCAATACTTCCTCGCTTTCACTGCAACGGAGGCAGGCCACCCCAAAGAAATACGACTTGCCATTGAACCCACCGTGCAACATGGAACGGCGAGGCAAAAATGGGTCAGTAGCGAGTCAGCAATTCGAATCGATACCCGGCGCGAAACCTGGGACCTCGACATGCTCAACATGACGATGGATTTACAGTCGGGAGATACACTTATCTTAGCATCCAATCGCCCAACGCGTGGAATCGGACCGAAAATGCTGTCGGGTAAAGGTGAAGATCAGAGTGAAAAAGAGCTCATTGTATTGATCCACGTTACTCATGTCCCGCTACCCTCGGATACCATCGCTCGCAACACGCTCTGACCTCCTCGGCTTCCTGAGTTCGCCAACCATGAAGCCTCGTCCAGTCTTGGGTCCAAGTCAGTAAGCAGCCCTTTTCTTATTGATTAGCTTACCGGTCAAAAGTGGATTTTGATCGCAATAAGTGGTGATAGTGTTGGGCGAATCGGTGAGACTCATCCCTAACATATTGCAACAAACGAAGAGCGAAAGCGTTGCGGCTGAGAACCAAGGGCTCTGACTCCCCGGGGCGATAGATTTCCTCGTCACGTTTTGCCAAGGAGATCACCGTTGGTGGATCGATCTGTTGATCCCGAAAGGCTGCCATCGCTGCATTGAGCTGCCCCTTCCCACCATCAATCAGTAAAAGATCAGGGAAAGTCTCGCTCTGATCACTTAGCTTGCGAAACCGACGTGAGACGACCTCATAAATGCTGCGAAAATCATCAATCCCGTCGACGTCCTGAATACGGAAACGCCGGTAACCTGGCTTGAAGGGCAAGCCATCGATGAACTGAACAAGGCTTGCGACGGTTTCACCGCCACCGAGGTGTGCAATATCCACGCCTTCAATGATCCTTGGAGTTTCCTTCAAACCCAGAACCTGTCGCAGTCCAGTGAGACCTTTTTGAGGGTCGATATAGAAAACCTCGGGTTGAGCATGGTTTTCTAGATCTCCCCGCTCCTCGAGACGTTCTAACATCTGTATTTCATCTCGCAACGCTGCAGCTCTTTCAAACTCCAATGCTTTGCTGCACTGTTGCATTTCTTTCCTGAGCTCATTGAGCAACTTTTTCTTACCGCCATCAAGAAATGTCTGAAGCCGTCTGATATCTCGACGATAATCCTCCCTCGAAATCCTGCGGTTGCACGGCGCAGTGCACTGCTGAATACTTGCCAAAAGACATGGGCGAAACCAACGCCAACGCTCATCATCTTCTGTGATATCCAGTGAACAGGTGCGAAATTTAAAGATCCGCTGCATGACCTGAATGGCGCCGCGTAGTGCTCCCGCACTCGTAAAGGGACCATACAGCTTCACACCTTTGGTTTTGGGTTCACGAGTCAGCTCCACACGAGGGAATTCTTCTCGAGTCGTGATCATCAAGTAGGGGAAACTCTTGTCATCCTTCAATTCTTTGTTGAACTTAGGCTGGATGTCTTTGATCAACCGAGATTCCATCAGAAGTGCGTCCACTTCGCTCTCGGCCTCGAGATAGTCGATGTCCGCAATTTCGCCCACCCAACTTGCGGTTCTCTGATCCTCTTGGGCCGCTTTAAGAAAATAGCTACCCGCCCGACTTCGCAGGTTCTTGGCTTTGCCGACGTAGATAACGCGTGCTGCGATATCTTTCATCAAATAGACGCCGGGGCCCTGTGGAAACTCCTTCACTTTTGTCGCAGCATGATCGAAACTCAGTACAGCT
>JAYYHM010000410.1:0-18006 GCA_036148415.1 Planctomycetota bacterium | reverse complement strand
TTGGTTAAAAAAGCGAAGAATTTCCAACGCCTATCGAGATGCGTATCGAGTCATCGCGGTAAGCCGCCAGGCTGCAAATTCGGCCAAGGCCTTCTATCGACTGCCGAACACGCAAATCGATACCATTGCTAATCCCGTTGATCGTCAGAGATTACAACACGCGGTGAGCACAGAAAAAGTAAACCGTGATGATCGCTGGACCCTTGCATGTGTGGGAAGAATGACGCCGGAGAAAGGGCATCACGATCTGTTGGATACGCTTGATCTTTTGGAAAAATCGTGGCCGGAGAAAGAGCCGGCAATCCACCTTTGGCTCATTGGCGATGGACCACTTCGGCCAGAACTGGAACAGAAGGCACAAAAGCTTGAGCGACATCAGGTCAGCTTCATGGGCCTTCAGAAAAACCCTTGGAAATTTATTGAAGCTGCCGATGCGATCATTGTTCCGTCCCATTTCGAGGGGATGCCGAATGTGGTTCTCGAGGCGATGAGTCTTCGAACAGCCGTGATCGCTACTCGCATCGGTGGTACAAATGAACTCGAACAGGAACGGCCTACCATTTGGTGGGCAAATCCACGTGACCCTCGTTCAATCGGGAACTCGATGATTGAATTTGTGACTCATCGAGACGAAATATCGAATCGAATTGATGCCGCTGAACAACTCGTAGTGCATAATCACGACATCAGTCTTCAGACTCGTAAGATTGAAAAGCTGTTAAGCAATGCATGCGATAACGAACATGGTTAACCGATTTTGTTCAATTATTCTCAGAGGTCCTAGCCAGTCACTCGCCTAACAACTTCGCGAGGGCGGGTTTCACATCCTTTGCATAGGTGAAACCGGCCGTCTCACCACCATCAACAAACTGCTTGACCAACTCACCCGACGAATTGAAAATCATTACCACCGGGATCGATAGCAGCTTCTCTTCGAGGAAGACATCATCACTGGGGGTCGTGCATACGTAAGAGCGAATTCCCGAAGCTTTAACACTCTGTAAGAAATTCACAACCTCAGCTTCATAAGATTCTGGAGGTCGTGTCTTCCTGCCATCAAAATCGAGATTGACTGAAAAGCACAAAATTTCATCTCGGAAATCTTTTTGGAGCTGAACCAAACCTGGGAACTCTTTGAGGCACGGTTCACACGCCAGAGACCAAAGATCTACCACGGTAAACTTTCCTGTTTGACTGACTGTATCTCGTATTGAACTCCAATCTGCGTAGCCTATAGCGATGCGATTGTCACTCCCACTACTCACTCCCTGTTCTGATCCCTGTTTTTGGGAATCAGGCATCTCAAGCCCCCCTGACACTTGGGAGTTACTCTCAGGTTCTGAACGAACAGGAGTCGGATCCTCTGGCATTACCATGGAACCGGGCGACTCCGCGGTAGGATCTGTCACCGACACATCAGCCTCGGCCGAGAGAGCTGCGAGCTTATTACTTTCACCACTCTCCTCAGAGCTGCAACCAGACGCCACAAAAACCAAAAGCAATGAGAACGCCAATGGATAAATGGACAAACGGCATCGCCAAGCTGCAAAAAATGACTCAACTGGACTCGGCGCTTCAGATAACATTCTCATTCAGCTCTGTATCTTCGGGATTGGAATCGGTAAATTTCGGAAGCTCCATTGCGCCTGCCAGCGATCAAGATTGAAACCATTCAATAAGACGATGGTCACCTGAACGTATTAGCGAATCCCCTCCTAGAATCCATTTGGTCAGTCTTACCTTTAGAATACACGATGCGGCATCGGTGTGCGGGAAAACCGCCGAAGAGATAACCTTGCATCTCCTACAATGCACACCGCTACTGAAGATAGCTGAAAGCAGACCAGCTGAAACAAGGGTTTTGGCCAATTTGCGGTGAGATCACCGACAAACCGCATAATCCGATTAATCGGAAGGATTCAACACAACCCAAAATCATTTAAACGCTTCATCCACTCTCTCTCAAGTTACAGCGGGTTCACTGAATTTCCGAACCTACAGTTCGGATGCACTCACGAGTAAAGAATTCGCGTTAAGCGATACACGCGGGCGAATCATTTCTGTTACTTCAAGTCTTTGCATCGATGAACCAAGCAAGCCAACAAGACGAAATCCCATTTGCAACTGCCAAAGGCTGCCCAACACCAGCATGGACAGATCCGGGCCAGAGGACTGGACAAATCGTCGCTAGCAATTTGGACGCAGACCAATCTGGGGCAAACTCTGCAGCTTCGCAATTACATAATGCAAGGAACCTGATCTGCTATCTACAAGTCCTGATTGACGAGATCCTTCAGCAACGCAGAGATCTGCAAGCCGGTCCAATGCAGGAAGTTGCAACCATTGACGGGATGGGTCCGATTGAATTGGAGGGTTTGCTCGAGAGAATTAAAAACAATCATTCTCAAATGGATTGCTTGTTTGAGACTCTTCAAACCACGGTTCAGGATCTAACTCATGTCGTTCAACAAGATCCCATCCGTCAGGCGGATCATCAAAGGACCGACGCTTTCAAAATCGATGAACTTGCATCCGATCTTATAGACAGGTGCATTTTTCAATTAGCTGAAAAAAATATAGAAATTTCAAAGATTGGCTCTCCCAATGAAATCGTGAAATCGGATCGAAATCTGCTCAATCAAGTACTTACTAACCTCATCACCAATGCAGAAGATGCTTTATCTCAGACCGCACAAGACGAGAAAAAAATCAGCATTGAATGGAAGTCTGAAGACGGGTGGATAGAGATTTCAGTCCGAGACAATGGTCACGGGATACCGGAAACGATAATGACCAGAGTCCTAGATCTTGGATATTCCACCAAAGCTAAAGGAGAAGGGATCGGCCTCAATTTTTGCTCAAAGGCTATGCAACAACTACATGGCTACCTCGAAATTGCGGAGCCTGTTTCTGATTTCGGCACCGTTGTAACACTCTATTTGCCGTGTCGTTGAGACTTGAGACTCTCGATTTATCCTTGTTGATCATATGACGAAGCTTCACTGAAAAACATCATGACAACTTACAACGTGGAAAACCGGTTGTTAATCATTGACGATCACCCGAGTATCCATGACACATTCGAAAAGATCTTCGCCCGCGCGCTTCCAGCCCCAGCGGAAGAGACGGCATTGACACATTTCGCTGCAGCGAATGATACAAAAAATGATTTAAATCCGGAGCAACGAGGCACGTCCACGTCTACTAGGTCTCCAGCACTTACATTTGGCCTTCAGCATCATTTCAGTGGGGAAACTGCTGTAAAATCAGCCCGAGAGCTGGCGAGTCAGGGAAACTATTTCTCAGTCGCTTTCATTGACATCGAAATGCCAGGTGGGATGAATGGGCTACTGACTGCGGAAAGACTTTGGGAGATTGATCCCAACCTTCACATCGTGATTTGCTCAGGTCAACAAGACGGTTGCTGGGAATCTGCCAGTGATTTACTTAGCCATCGGGATCAACTCTTCATACTCAAAAAACCTTTTGATCGACTAGAGGTTCGTCAACTTGCACATTCTCTGTGTGGAAAGCAAAGACGCCACCGAGCACATCAAAAATGCATTGATAAATTAGAAAGCGAAGTACAGCAGCGGAAACAATCAGAAGAGAGCATGCGACGCATTGCTCACCGAGACTCACTCACCGATTTACCGAATCGACCCTACGTGCTTGAAAAATTAAATCGCCTCGTTTCTCGCCCAGCCAAGCTCAGAAACGTGCACCAAGCCGTACTCTTCCTTGATCTTGACAACTTCAAAGTCATCAATGACAGCCTCGGACATGACGCAGGTGATGATCTCTTGAACCAAGTTGCTCAAAGGATTAGTGATTGCGTGCGTTGCGACGATGTCACCACGCGAATTTCTATTGATGGTGAAACGGTTCGGCTGGGAGGTGACGAATTTGTCGTGCTCCTTGAGCAACTTTCTCATCAACATGATGCACTGTCGATCGCGGATCGGATTGTTGAGAAGATTTCACAGCCCTTTGTGATCGCAGACAGAAAAGTAAGTGTAGGAACGAGTTTAGGAATCGCCTTCTTGGATGACACATCCCAAGATGCTCATGAAGTGCTGCGTAACGCCGACACGGCAATGTATCGTGCCAAAAAATCCGGCAAGGGCAGGGTTGCCGTATTTGATAAAACCATGCACCAAGAGTTGATAGAACGATTGGAACTTGAAAGCCGAGTCCGCGATGCAGTTCAAAATGAGGATCTTGTCTTACGCTACCAACCGATCATCGACCTGAGAAATGGCAAGGTCCGTGGCATAGAGGTGCTCACACGATGGCCTGAGGATTCGGAAATCACGATTGAACCGAGCGAATTTATTCCCATGATTGAGGAGCTCGGACTTATGAGTCGGGTCGGTGAGTGGGCATTGGAACGTGCTGCTACCGAATTAAAAGATCTTACGGAATCCATCCCCGGATCGTGCGACCCGAATTTTTACATGGGATTCAATGTCGCTGGGAGTCAATTGAATGATCCACTCTTTTATGAACACTTGGAATTCATTCTTGAGCGTACGGGAGTGTGTCGAAGCCGGATGAAACTTGAAGTCACCGAGTCGAGAGGCAATCGAAATGAAGCTCAGATACTGCAAAACCTTCTAAACATCCACGGTGCTGGTATCGGCATTCAGCTTGATGACTTTGGAAAAGGAACTTCATCACTCACCTGCTTCCAAAACTATCCCGTTGAAACAGTAAAAATTGATCGAAGCTTCACGGCAAATATAGCGACTAACCACAGTCACTCGGTGATTACCCAGGCGATGGTGGATCTGGCTCATGATCTTGACGCGAGCATCATCGCGGAGGGTGTTGAATCGATTACACAACTGAGGCTGCTAAAACAATGGGGTTGTGATGCAGCTCAGGGATTTCTTCTTTCGGAGCCGGTAGCGAAAGGTTCGCTCATCAAGTTTCTGGAGAACCCCACACAAACAGCGGGAATGGCCCTCCTGCTCCAAGATCCTTCCCCATCCATCCCACTGGGGGCCACTTTAGCCCAAGTGGATAACACACTACAGAATAGCTAACGGATTTCGTTTTGCCTCGAGTGTTCCTCGAGTAACACCAAGTCGGTTGGCAGCTTTTAGAGTAGACCAAACCTCTCTCGCCTCCACGGTTCCCTCGAGTAACTTTCGATATAAGGCAACCGTCTCGACGGCATCAGCCCCTTTTTCCTCAAGGAGTTCGACTCTGAACCAACGAACACCAGCGTTGAGAAGGTCCTTGGCGATTTCTGCCCCACTCTGCGGTGTCGAGTTATAGAGAGTATTTCTACAGGCAACATCCGCTTGAAGTGGGTGTTCAGCGCCGACGCGATCACGAAGCTTCACTGCGTGGTCATCGCAAGGTCTTCCACAATTGGTCTTGTTGGTTCCAGGAGATAAAACAGAACAAAATATACAGTGCTCCATGTGGAACATCGGCATATGCTGATGCAAAACAATCTCCATCCATGAGGTTGGCATGGATTGACACAGGGCAGAAACTTGTTCTCGATTCAGATCGTAAGAGACAGTGACACGCTGAGCGCCCAAAGAACGGATCCACTGAGCGGATCGGTGGTTTGCCACGTTTAGAGAAAAATCAGAGATTATTTCAACGCCTAAATTTTTTGCATAATCAATTGCTGCGAGATTACGAGCAAGAACGTAGTCCGGCTCGTATTTCATCATCGCTCTTAACAAACCCATTTCTGATGGTTTCTGCATCCTAACCGACGCCAAACCGATCTTTTTATTGACGGATTGAGCAATCTGCACTGCTTGACGATATTCCCTTACATCGTGAAAGTCAGCATAAAGAAGATCAATCTCAGTCTCACTCTCAGCAACCGACCGTACCTGCTCCAAAGTCCTGCAAAGTACTGAAAGTCGCGGTGTCTCCTGATGAGCCTCATCAATGACTTTGAAATTTTCGGATATCTCCCCCAACATTCTTTGACCCGCTGATCGGTCAATGGTTCGGAGTGAGCGTTCGCCCAGCTTCTGAGCTAGAGCCTGGACCAAATCCCGTCGTAGCTGATTTAACATACCGACGGGGACCATGGGTTGCCCCTCCAGCTCCACTTCCAATCTCTCTAATGAAAATGGAGTGCCACCGAAACGCGATAACTTCTCAGTGAGATCCTCAACGGTTGCAGGTCGGTTCCTCGCAGCATCTAGAACGGTGTCACCTTCGACAGCAACACCAATCAAACGTCGATCAATCTGCCCACCTTCGACAACGGTAAGTTTCAGGACTTCGCCCACCTTGGCTCGTACAAGCAGCCTCAGCTTCCGTTGAAATCTGGGTTTGTCACCAGAAAAAGACTTTCGTAACCGGCGATTGAGCTTCGGGTCATCATTTTTGAAAACTCGATCCCCTACATTAATTCGTGAGAAATCCAACTCTCCACGGCCAAAGCCAATCCATACACGCTCTGACTCCCTCTGTGGATCCGAGTCCGAATACTCTTTGGTCCTCACCATTTCCCCGAATTCTTGAAGGGAACGCTTCTGATCTGTTCGAAGAGAATAGACACGTCCGCCTTGCTCGTCAGGCTGACCTGAATCATCTTTTGAATGAATTGCCAGCCCGTCTCCCAACGCAACGGTGGTCTCGGGACGTATACAGATTTCTTGTGATCGAAGCTCGACAATTTCGCCGAGTTGGATACCACGTTTTGAAGAATCTAAGCCAGGCACTAACCGCTTATGATCATTGCCTTCCAACCAGCCTGGTGAAAAGCCTCGGGAAAAAGACAGTTCCATTTCCTCGCGATCTCTTGGACTCACAGAGAGTGTCTGCTTAGCAACTACTGCGTCGATGGCTTTGCGATACTGCTTGGTGATATTCGCGACATACTCGGGGGACTTGAGTCGCCCCTCAATCTTGAAAGATGCGATCCCTGCTCGAAGCAATTCTGGAATCGATGCATAACCGGCAAGATCCTGTGGGCTGAGAAGATACCGAACATCACCAAGCTCTTTATCTTCACCATCAACCACCAAATCGTAAGGTAAGCGACATGCTTGGGCGCATTGTCCCCGATTGGCACTGCGACCGCCGAGTGATTCGCTCGTCAAACATTGCCCTGAATAGGCAACACAAAGCGCGCCATGAATAAATACCTCTAACGGCATTTTTGTCTTTTCAGCAATCTTCGTTATTTCTTGCACCGAGAGTTCCCGGGCCAACACAACTCTCGACAATCCCAAATCCTCAGCGACTTGAATGGTCTCGGCGCTTGTCAGACTCATCTGTGTCGATGCGTGAATCTCGAGATCTGGGCAGATTGCACGAACCAATCTAGCGACTCCAAAATCTTGCACGAGTACGGCATCAACCCCAGCTGCGGCAATCTCCTCGACAACCCTCGCAAGCTTGGATAACTCTTCGGGAAAAACAAGAGTATTAAGTGTGGCATAGCCTTTTACACTTCGGTTGTGAAGCCAGCTTGCTAACTCTTCGAGATCAGGTAGGCCAAAATTCTGTGCGCGATATCGTGCATTGAATCCGCAATCGAGACCAAAGTAGACAGCATCCGCACCATTTTCAACAGCCGCTCGGACACACTGCCAATCACCAGCAGGCGAAAGAAGTTCGGGAGTGTTTTCGGATTGAGTCGATGCCGTCATCCCTGAAGTATGATCCATCGAAAAGAGTTTGAACATCTCAGACAGAAAAAACTGTCAGCATCAACTCAAACTCATCAAGGTTCGTGACTCAAAGTAACCTCAAGGTTTTACGAGGAATTCCTCCAAAAATGAGTCGCTGGTCGGTCGTCAAAGAAAATCGCAGCAGGCGAATGGATCCACTCGCCTGCTGCTGTATCGTTCTTTACGCTTGGATTAAGCACCCAATTCAATATCTATCTTTGCCTCATCAGCGGCTTCCCGCAGCTTCGTCAGTGCCCGCGCCTCGAGTTGGCGGATACGCTCCTTGGTCACTCCGAGTGTATCACCAACCTCTTTCAGAGTTAATGGTTCATTTCCTCGACCCAAACCGTAGCGCGCGACAATGATCTTCTGCTCTCGCTCATCGAGCCGGTCAAAAATCTTGCTCAGCTCACGCTGCCTGGATCGCTGAACCGTTTCTTCCACGAAGGGGTTCATACGCTCATCTTGCTGAGCGAAGAACAGTTCTTCAGCTGTAGTGCGGAACCGATCACGATGCTTGAACTCGGAAGGTATTGTGCGAGCATAATTCTTCATGATGGCCCATGATGCGTAGGTCGAGAACTTGTTACCTCTTGAGTAATCAAATTTCTCCACAGCCCGGATTAGCGACATATTACCGTCACTGATTAAAGCAAAGAAATCATCTGAGCTCGCCACATGCCGTTTCGCGATAGAAACGACTAAACGAAGATTACTTTGAACAATTCGATTCTTTACAAGCACAGCAGCTTCGTATAGGTCATCAATTTCGTCCATCAACTTCGATCGGTTATGTTTGGCATCTGTCAACCGAGCACGAATCTGATTCGCGCAATGCTTTAGGTAATTCATCTTTCGGAAAAGGTGATATTCCTGCTCGCGGGTTAACAGCGGCACGTCGTACAAAGCAGCGAGATAGCTGGGCAACCCCGCGGGAACGCGGACCTTCCGGGGAGCTGTAGCGGCGTCCGGTTCTTTACCCAAGTACTCTTCTTCTCTACTGGTCGTTTCAAAATCCTCGTTATAGATGTAATCCAACGGTAACACCAGAATCTGATCATGTCTCATATCCAAGAGAATGCGTTGGATGCTGGTACGCGTTCGATTGAATCGCTTACAGAGCTGCGGCACCGAGGCTCCGTGAGAATGCAATCGATAAATGGAGCGCTTATCCTCCATCGTTAATACACCTCGATGATTTGGGAAGATCGCAACACGATCATTCTCCGCATCAAAGTTTTTCAGGGTGTATCGAATGGTTTCCGGACTGCGGCGCATCTGCTCGGAGAGACGTTTCGTGACCTCGGATAGACTTGCGCCCGTTTCCACCATATGACGAGCGCGCTCAACGATTTCACTCTTTTCATCATCTGTTAATTGACTGAATCGCTCACCGCGCCGAACCTTATCGCGATGATTTGATGTGAACCGTTCAACACTGCTGTGAAGGAACCCTACCCTTTTGCGACCATCAAAAATCATTTTGCGACTGACAAGACCAGATCGCCTCCAGCGACTAATGGTTTTGGTTGCCACATGGAACATTTTGCTAAGTTCTTCGACGGTATGAACTTGTTCACCGACTTCCTCCACCGAGAGGTCCGCAGAGTCGGTCAAATCCTCCACCAAGAGACGTAGATCATGTACCAGGTCTTCCGAAGCAATATTGTGCCGACTGGCGGAGTCCGGGCGATAATTGGTGACACGAAAGCAGACGTAATCAAAGGAATAGGTCCGGTCTTTTGCAACCTCTGCAAGTAATTTCTCCGCTAAAGCTGCTTGCTCTACCTTTTTGGTTCTTGGCGCAAAGCGAGCCTGTTGATCTCGCAATTCCTTGATTTTTGCGTCTCGATAGTCTTCATGCATCGCCTATCCTCCGATCATGTCTTACCGGTCGATTCTTATTTTCCCTGCGATCCAGGTGGATCACTCGACCTTCAGACCAGCTAACCTAGGAATCGTTCCCTCCTAAGAACGAAGTCCGTCTCGGCTTGCTCCCATCGTTTTATACTGAATCAGGATGCAAATGCACTTAATTCAGTTCCAATGAGCCAACAAATCCGTATCAGAAAGTAGCTCGCTACAACGATAAGAATCTAAAACAGACTGAGCTGACGCAAAAAACAAGAATGTTGATTCGGTGGACCGAACACTTTCTTCTCTCGATAACGCAAGCCACCTATCTTCCGAACCACAAGAGCACTACGTTCCATTCGGAACCCTTCCTGAATGGCTGCAAAATAGAAGCTTCAGGATGTAATGATTTCCGTAACTAGAACGCCGCAGGTTTGCAGTTTCCAATCGTTTTGCTAACTACTTCATGACACTTGGCCACAGAGTGAAAACCGCGTGCCGGTCGATGACAAAATCGAAAGATAGGGCACGGGTTTTTTCATAAACCATTGCAATGTAGAGACTTAAGATTCTGAGCCATCTTGCCAACCCGAGTGAACTGACCCGAAACAGACGGCGATCTTTGTAAATTCTACGACTTGGTTGCAAACATCCGTCTAAATTCGAGACGGATCGTCGCAAATTGAGACAGCTGTGTTTGGGCGTTTCAGTTGAATCTGGCAAGCTGATGGTGTCGATAAATGAAGGGAAAGTATTCAGAAAGTACAACTCGACATGGTTCGTCTCAGCACACTCCTTTGAGCAAAAAGATGTTGAAGCCAGAAGACCCAGCTACACAAAGAGCAATGCGGTTGATGATTTCAGATGAAAAATCAAAAATCCCTTTCCGCAGCCTTCGAAGGGACTTTCTCGTGGCGAGCTCCAGAGCTGCGACCCTGTCATTGCCGATCCTCGGCTTGGATTGGATAAGTCAGGTTGCTAATGCAACTGAAGAGGACCTTGTTACATCATTACAGGCTGAAACAGATAGTCGATCCAATGGTGCCTTCACGGTCCGCGCGGAGCTATCGGTTCAGGGAAATCTGCATCTACCCGAAAACGCCCTGGTTTCGAAAAAGCTGGCCGCCCGCATTCCCATCAGAAGCAGTGCGACTTTTGAGTACGTCGAGCAGCCAATTTTCTTCTCCAATCAGACACCTGGCTTATCTGCTGGGGTGGCTCGTCGCTACACGACTGCTGCAGCAACCACCACCATTCATCAAACCGAATACGAAGTCAAACTGCGATCCACACTCAATGAAGTGACTGCAATCCGAGATGGAACCCGCCACATTGTTTTTTCAGACCAAGGTCCACTTTCGCGAGAAGAACTTGATCTTCTCAAGCTACCTGTTCCCAGTTCCCAAATTGATAATTTCCTACCGTCAAATCTTGTAGATCTAGAAGTTTCGAGCACCTACACGCTTTACCAGGATGCGCTCGCCCAAGCTTTCCAACTTGGTGAGATTACAACCTCTGGAGTGAGAGGGACGATCCGTTCGGTGAGCGATGAGCTGATTCAAATTGAGCTTCGTGGTGACCTGACGGGAAGATCGGAGTTAGCCAAAACAGATCTCGAACTTGTTGGAAAACTGAATTTTGACCGAGTAAATCAGTCATGCAATTGGCTGGCAATCGGTATCCGGGAGCAGAGAGAAATCTCGGCCGCTGAGCCAGGATTCGACCTTGCGGCGACCTTAAAGATTCAGAAATTACCTACGAGCCAAACCATCGGTGAAAAGCCACAAGTATCCTTAAACGGCGGGGAAATTGCCGCTTCTAAACTACTGCTGGAACAGCGTAGCGATCATCAGAACTTTCAAATCCAAACCGATCGTTCGTGGTACATGATTTCTGATGTACCCGGGATTTCTACCATACGTAAAATCGAAAATGATCAAGTCATCGCACAATGTGATTTCCGTAAACCTCCAACGCTTCCAGACGACAAACGATATTCCATTGAAGCTTTTCAAGCGGAGATTGTTCAAAAACTCGGTGAGCAACTTCGAGATCTTATCGAGGTGCAAATCAGTACACTGGAAACCACGGACCTTCTCCGGGTCGTGGCCGACGGAGCAGCAGAGGGAATCCCGATTCGCTGGGTTTTTCTCCATTTTTCAGATTCTTTAGGTCGACGCCTCATCGCGACTTTCACGATGGAAGCAGGTTTAGGCGATATTTTCGCAGATTCAGACGTAAAAATCGCAAAAAGCCTGCGTTTCACGGAGGCCCGAACCAAGAATTCGGGGGCTTTTGTGGGCCAAAATGAATAGAAACAAGAAGCTGCGCAGTTTAGTGAAGTAAAAACCAGCGAAAAAACCGATCTCAAACTACAATCAGGTAGCGTCGCGTGGTCGAATTTGCTAATTCAGCGTAATTACCGATCGAATTTCCAACCAAAGTCTTAAGCACGGTTTGCCATGTCCATCGGACGTCTTCAATCCTCCGTTCTATTCTTGCTCGCCGCCACAGCCTCGCTGTCAGCACAGGAGCCGGCGAGGAAAGATCCTTCTTCGCAGCAGCAAACCCAGTTTGCCCCTGGTGTCATGACTGTGATTCCTCCTGCACCCATGCCGGAAGAGACTTTTCAAGGACCGCTAACCCTTCAGGCTCTCCTCAACGCCCATCCCGAAATTCAATTCGGGGGAGATTCACACCCGGACGGTGAGCCCCATTATGATCCTAGAACTCGAACCTTGGTTCAAATGGCCAAGGAGGTAATCCTTCGTAGAGAGATTTATTGTTTGGAATTCTCTTTCAAGCCTTTGAGACATATCTACGTGGATATTCCTCGACCCGATGGCAAGATGCAGAGAAAGTTGGTTTGGTACATGGTGTATCGAGTCCGATATCGTGGCGGAGAACTTCGTCCTGCAGCGGAGAAGATCGCTGGAGTGGATATCTACAAGAGGATTGAGTCCATCCACTACGATTCCCGACACTTCTTTCCGATGATGATCCTAAATGACCACATTTCAGGCCTCAGGGTGGTAGACCAGATCCTACCGACTGCGTTGGATAAGATCAAAGTTCGTGAGCAAATTCAGGCGCCACTTTATAACTCGGTTGACATCACTCGCGTGAAAATTCCTCATGCGAAAGACGAGGCTGCCTCCGGTGCCTGGGGTGTGGCTACGTGGGCTGATTTGGACCCACAACTCGACTTTATCTCGGTGGAAGTTTCGGGACTCACCAACGCTTTCGTCCAAGAAGGTGAAGGAGACGAAGCCGAGTACAAACGCAAGGCTCTACAACTCAACTTCTTCCGGCCTGGAGATGCCATCAACCAAACGGACGATCAAATCCGTTTTGGAATTCCAGCTTATCAAGACGAGCGTGAGCAGAATTATGTGCTGCAGCACTACGGATTGAGCGAGAGGCTCGACTATCAGTGGATTTTTCGTTAGTCGGGGAGCCCCATTGGAAACGATTGACTCTCACCAAATCCATCGCTAATCAGTTTAGCGATGAGGTGACAATGAGATTTAAAGCCACCGACTGCGAAGTTTCGGGAATCGTTTAGCCTGAGTCCCCTTAGGTAGTCTGCCTAGAACCCATTTGATTCTGGTTGCAGAAACTGCACACCGGTAGAATAGAAATAGGTTCGTGGCCAAGCCCCAATTCTCGTACTGGATGAGAGTGTCTGAGCAAGGGGAGATCCATCGATTGGCTACTGAGATAGCAGACGCAAGCTTTTTAAGGTGACGAGCTTGAACTCAAGATCATCTCGCTGCCTTTGGACAAAGTCTTTGCGTGATGATGTTATTTTGTAAGATGGGGTCTGGTTAAAGTCTCATCGGGATGACCTGACCGGCTAACTCTCTCGCCGCTGAACGGATTACTCCCCAAACCCGCTTTTTTTCGATTGGTATTGAATGTTTGTTGATCGTGTTCTGATCGAGTTACGTGCGGGTAAAGGCGGAGATGGCTGCTCAAGCATGAGACGAGAAAAATACGTGCCTCGCGGGGGCCCGAACGGAGGAGATGGCGGAGACGGGGCCAGCATCGTTCTTGAAGCTAAAGTAGGAGTAAATAGCTTAGCTGCCTACGCAAATCAGAGATTATTTCGTGCAAATAAGGGGCAACCCGGTCAAGGATCCCTCCGTCACGGGAAAAAAGGCAGGGATCAAAAATTGCTCGTGCCCCCAGGCACAACCGTGATCGATGCGGATCAACATTTTGTGATCAAAGATATGAAGCATCACGGTGAGCAGTTTGTCATCGCCAAGGGGGGTAAAGGGGGCCGTGGGAACGCCCATTTCAAAAGTAGTGTCAATCGAAGTCCTCGTGAATGCACTCCAGGTGAGGAGGGAGAAACACGATTTGTCATCCTTGAATTGAAGTCGATTGCGGATGTTGGATTCATTGGAAAGCCGAATGCAGGGAAGAGTACACTGCTGAGTCACATTACTAGTGCGAGGCCGGAAATTGCAGACTACCCTTTCACCACCAAACATCCAAATTTGGGGATTGTCGAACTAAGCGGTGAACGTTCCTTTGTTGCGGCTGATATTCCGGGATTGATTGAAGGAGCGAGCGAAGGTGTAGGACTGGGTCACGAATTCCTTCGTCACGTGGAACGAGCTGGTCTACTTATCCATCTTGTCGAACCATTTCCAGTTGATCAAACCGATCCTATAGAAAACTATCGTGCGATCCGAACAGAACTCAAGGAATACGACCCATCTCTTGCCGAACGCGATCAGATCGTTGTCGTTTCCAAGTCAGAAATGGAGGGTTCAAGTGAAATCCAAAAAGCTCTTCAGGAAGAAATCGGAGACACGGTTTTTCTGCTGAGTGCAATTCAAGATGATGGTATTGGTGAACTACTTGAAGAAATCATGCAAAGAGTGGAGGTTCGACGCGAACAGTTGATCGCAGCCGGTGAACAGGTAGTGGTCAGTCAAGAATCGTCCAGAGAGCCCGTCAAATCATCAAAGAAAAAACGACTACCCCCGCATCTTCATGGTCCCACCGCTGCACTCTCAAATGAAATGCAAGCCAAAGATTTCGAACTCGACCCAGAGATCGACCCAAGTCATGGGGAAATGAAGTGAAACGAGGTCAGGATCTCGCTTTTGTTGATATAGGGAACACCTCGGCCAAAGTCGCGGTTGTGTCTGAGACGAAGCTGATTGTGGAATCCTATGTCTATCAAAATACGGATTGGCATCAGTCCGTTTCGCAATTCCCCAAAGAAATCACTGGATCAACACCTGAGCAGTGGCTCATTGCCAGTGTTAATCAGGAGCGTGCAAATACTCTCGAGGTTGCGATCGAAAGCAAGCAGGATGATCCTGTCATCCACCGGATTCGCCACCAAGATGTACCCCTGTCAACGACAGTGGATCATCCAGATCAATTGGGAATTGATCGCTTATTGAGTGGTTTTATGGCATCCACCCTGTTTGATCCCCCACTCATCGTTGTCAGCTTCGGGACGGCAGTGACCATCGACTGGATAGATTCTGAAGGGAATTTTGCGGGCGGGAGCATTCTACCAGGAATACAATTACAGTCCGAGTCTTTGGCGTTGCGAACGGAACGGCTGCCAGAGGTAAAATGGACGAAGTCTGGACCGATCTCACTTCCAGGTAAAAATACCAGCGATGCCATTCGCAGCGGTGTGATTCTTGGACTTGCGTCCGCGATCGATGGCATGATCACCCTGTATGCGGAACAAAATTCCATCGCCCGAGGTAAAATACAGACCTTGATCACCGGGGGAGACGCAGGATTGGTCACTCCCTATTTGAGATCTCCGCACCTTCCTCAATCCAATCTTGTTTGCCACGCCTTACTGGAATTATCGAAGCGAAAACCATGATTGATGATTTCGATCCTTTCTATTCCACCATCGTCGTTCTTGTCGCTCATTGTTTGACCTAGGATACGTCAACATCTAATCCTCCATTCACTCTCACCATTCACCCAAGTCATCATGTCGGCTCATCCTCTCTCCGATCTTTTGCCTATTCCAGACGGTGTCCTGAAGCCAAATGCGTGCGACATCTTCGGATTAAGGCCTGATGAAGCTGACCCAGAAGTCATTCAAAACGCAGTGCGTAAAGTGATCAGAGAACTAAAGGCAAGCAAAGAAACCGCGGATCCAAAAAGGTGGAAAGCTGCTGCTCGACTCGCCACGGATGCCAAACAAATTTTGTCGGATCCCTCTAAAAGGGAGCAACCACAACTCACAGCGGTGGGAGACGTTGCTGAAAACTATCCAAAGTCCGATTTCCCGGCAAAAAGCCTCGCAGAGGATGACCCACTTTATGGCCTACTACCGGATACCGATCCACTGGAAGATTTCGTATTGGTGAGTGAGGCGTCGGATAGTGATTTGAAAGAAAAAGATGAACCCGCGGTAGTTGCACCCCCAGCACCTGTCATCCCGCCAACCTTGCCAACGACCCCGCAGCTGACCAAAGGTGACCTCGACTCGTCGTCGGAATCCACCCATGGGGCAACAATCACACTCGAGCAGAATGTACTTTCCTCAGAGAGCTTACTTCCCCCTGATGAGTCATTGTTACCCCCTGATCTATTAAGCTCTCTTGAAGCCAATCAGCAACAACCTACAGATGCCATTGAAATACCTGATTCCCCTGACCAAGAAACCATCATACTTCCCAGCTTTGAAGAAAGTATTTCAGCAGTCAGCAAGGAAGACGACTTGCTCGTCAAGCGACCTCAGGGCAACCGGAGGCGACGATCCAAAACAGGAATGCTGGCCCCCGCAATCTTCGCTAGCTGTTGCTTTGGAGTCGTGGGAGTCGTTCTCTTTTTCATTATCAACAGGCCGGGTGTTGTGATCACGGTATCTGATGACGGTTTTGCGGTGAACACAAAACCAGAAGATCAGGAAGCCAATCCAGAAGATGCGGAAAACCAACCACAAGCACCTCCTCCCGCTAAGCCGAAAGATCCCATCATGGGAAGCTTGGGGCCTGATTCAAAAGACACAAAGAAAAATGGCAGCGAACAAAAACTGAGCGATCCCATTCCTGAAACAAAGGAAGAGCCAAAACCAAAGCCGGCAACAAAGCCCACCGACACCAATATGGAACAAGTCGGTGAATTGGAAGAACCGAACGGCGAGATGAAGGAGGAGATGCAACCCGCACTTGACCTCACAAAACCACAAACTCCAGAAAACGAAACCCCTCCAGAATCTCTCAGTGATGAGGTTCTGGAGAAAGCAGAGGAAACGTTGCAAACGGCTTCACGAGCTATCCAAACTGCGGATTGGAATCAGATGAACCTGATCGCAAATCGAATGCTAGATCAGGAAATGTCGGAAGAGCAGATGAATCGAGCTACGGAGCTTTTTCAAATCATTGACTTAGCCATCTTCTATCGAACTGCAATTACCGATTCCATTTCCAAACTCGAAATAGGCAATGACTTCGAAGTTACACGTGACTTTCGGGTGATCGTTGTTGAAAAAAGTCCAGACCAACTTGTCGTTCGATACAACGCTAAAAATAAGACCTACACCATTGATGAATTACCTTGGGCCCTTGCTCATCAACTAGCTCGCTTTGAAATTGCAGGAGACACGTTCAGCACAGCCGCCAAATCGGTTTATCAGTTCATTGCTCCAAAAACGAATGATGGCCTACGTGATGAAGCATTAGAATGGATTCAGGAAATACAGAGTGATCTGGATGGAACTGAAAAAGAAAATATCGAATCCACACTCCAATCCCTTTTCAGTGAAAACAAATAATGATGCAAGGTAATGCCTCACTGAAACGATATCGAATTGATTTCGCAGCTATCCAATTCTCCCAATTTACTTAGACCACGCATGTCGTCCTTTGAATCCTCGATTGCCTACCTTCAGAGATTGATTGAGTTCCCCTCGGTGAGCTCAACCAGCAACCGTGAGATATCGGATTGGGTGAGTAATCAACTCGAAGACCTAGGTTTCACCATTGAACAAACGGATTATCAGGATCGACAGGGTGTCGAGAAGGTCAATATTGTCGCCAAGCGCGATCCCATATCCGCATCTCCTTCGAGTAGTGGAAACACTGAACTTTCTTCTTCACCAACAAATGGCTTAGCTTATTTTTGCCACACCGATGTCGTGCCAACGCGAGGATGGAACGGACCTGACGGCGACCAATTCTCGCAAAAATTCCTTAATAACCGACTCTACGGGCGTGGATCTTGTGACATGAAAGGTAGCCTCGCAACGATGATGGCCTGTGCTGAAACCCTAGGTATATCTCACCAAAAAAAAAACCTCTTTGGATTGTTTGCACCGCCGATGAAGAAGTGGGATTCTTGGGCGCAAAGCACCTTGTCCAACATTCGAAGTCTTACCGCGAATTGATTAGCCATCAACCTTTAGGACTAATTGGTGAACCGACTCGCCTGTCAGTCGTTCATGCTCATAAAGGGATTGTGGGATACCGAATCATCAGCATTGGAAAAGCTGCTC
>JAYYHM010000409.1:0-2816 GCA_036148415.1 Planctomycetota bacterium | reverse complement strand
GTTGACAAATGTGCCAGAGGTGGTCAACACTCGACGGTAGAGATCCGGACGAAACCACGCCATGATCAGGGAGGCGGCTCCACCTGAGCTGGAGCCCATTGCCGCACGTCCATCGGGGTCCTTCGTAAGCTTGATGGAATAGTTTGACTCCACTCGTGGAAGCACTTCCGTTTCAATATAACGTGCAAAAAGATCTGACATATTGTCGTACTCACGACCCCTTTGGTGGCCCTGTGCATCACCTCCTCCATTTGCCATCTGAATCAAGACGATTGGTGGAATTCGCTTTTCAGCGATTAAATTGTCCAAGATGTTCGGGAGTAATCGATTTGGTTTTCCCTTGGGCCCATCGTGCATGATCATAAAGGGAGCAGCGGAGTCTCGATCCAGTTGCTTTGGGATGTAGACGGTTACCTTGCGTTCGAAGTCGATCTCATGCGTTTCAACAAGGAGTGTGTTGGGATTATTCGGATTGACTTTGCCAAATACCTCTCTGGCGATTCCGGGATTAAAAATTTTGGTGTCTCGTGAGTCGATGGTGAACTGTAAGACATCGCCGCGTGGTATATCTGAACTCACCGCGTTCTCACGGGCTTTGACATACGAAGGGCCAATGACGAAATTTTGGTAGGCATCGATGGGTGGAGATTCCCCTTCTCCCAATACTTCGAATTCCGGTGCGTTGCTGTCGTCAAACCTGCGGACGGGCGGTTGACCTTTAGCCCCTTCAGGGAGGAAAGATGCGACAAGTAGTATTGAGCAGAATGCCAGCAGGTGTCTCATGGAATCGATTCAAGTGCGATGGTTGATCGGTTGTTACGCCTTGAGATTGTACACAGATGTTGAAGACGGTGCGAAACCTAAAGGTTTCGGGTAGGTCTCAAGCATAGCGCGATGTGGACCAACAAGCGGTTCCATGTTGGCTTGGTGGCAGACACTCGCTCCAGATGTGCTGTGTTTAGAGAAGGGGAGTCACCAGTCGAGTCAAGCAATGTGTCGATTCGCTGAGCTTTCACCAGCAAATGATGGAATGATTTATGAAAGCTCTACAGCGGGGCAGTATGCTCGAAGGTAAAGAAAAATGGTGCCGTGTCAGGGCTCTCTCTCTCGAGAGGAATTACACCGTTCAGAACCTCTCTTTTCTGAGAGTGCATTTCCTCTCCCCCAAGACCGTGTGCCCAAAGCGATCCAATCCAAAAAGGACGGGCCGAATCGGATCCACGGCAGCCATTTTCAAAGGTAAGCGTGCACTGAGCCATTATTTTCCAAATAATCGTTATTATTATGTCGATTTTTCCCTCTCGGCTTCCTTCCGATCAACATAGCCGACGGGGTCCGCAGGGAATCGTGTGGGGTGTGAGAATATGTTATCCTCTTCCGAAAAATTGGAGGAATCCTAGGCCACTGGCCTGCTCCCCATACCCACTGGTGACTGGAAATAATCACATGACACTTCGCGTTACCCCACCCGTTATTTTACTTCTGAGCCTTCTATCGATGTCTTCGGTTGCCAATTCGGCTGATCGAGTGATTTATGCAGGCTCTGAGGGACCCGGTGTCGGAAAGCACATTCTGTTTATTGCCTCAGACCACGAGTACCGCGGGGAGGAGACCTGTCCAGCGATCGCACGTATCTTGGCGAAGAGGTACGGTTTCAAATGCACGGTTCTTTTCGGCCAGACGGAAGAGGGAGTGATCAAGCCGGGATCTAGCAAGATTCCTGGGATCGAAACTATCGCGGATGCAGATATGCTCTTTCTTTTTCTGCGGTTCATCAATCCAGAAGATGAGTGGCTAAAACTATTCGAAGGCTATCTGAAGCGTGGGGGCCCCGTACTTGGACTTCGTACCACCACCCATGCATTTAACGGCATTACGGGTGATTACGCGTTTTTCAATTTCAATCACAGTGACGCTAAGTTTGTTGGTGGCTTTGGACGACAGATCCTTGGGGAAACCTGGAACCCGAAGCTGGGTGCTGGCCACTACGGCCGTAATCATCAGTTTGCCACTGCGATGCAAGCGGTACCCCAAAACTCGGAGCACCCAGTGTTGCGGGGAGTGGGGAAAATGCACGCCATGGCAGGCGCTTATTCGGCCCGTCCCATGCCAGATTCCACCATCCTTGCAACGAATCAGGTTCTTCAATCCATGGAAGTTGGAGCTCCTCCTGTTGCTGACAAAGAGCCCCAGCCGGCTGCATGGGTCCGAGAGTATCAGTACGGGGGAGGACCGAAAGGTAGAGTATTCTGCAGCACGCAGGGTGCCTCGGAGGACATTCTTAGCGAAGGAGTGAGACGATTAATTATTAATGCCACACTTTGGTGCATGGGGATGGAGAAAGAAATTTCTGCAGATGCCGATATCTCATTCGTTGGGCCGTATAACCCCTCGACCTTCAGTTTCAAACCATCGATAACCGATGCGCGTCCGGGCGAGATCGAGGGCTTTGAATCGCCAATTCTTAAACCCTGAGTCCATACACTCAATAGAGCTGGATTGCAGCTTAAAGGTGATTAGGAATTAAGCGGGCAAACCACTGTAATTTCCGAACCTCCGCCTTGGGGAGGGATGAATGATTAAGTAATTCGTTTCTCTTCTTGGGTAACAGCTTAGATGATTCGTCTAAAAATGGCGAAAAATACGCTTGAAGATTGCGGCTAAACTCATCGTTTTCCACAAAGAGTGCCAACTCGGTATCCATAAATTGCGAGCGTCGGTTGCAGTTATAGCTGGTCACACATGCACGTGAGCCGTCAACAACAATCCCTTTTGCGTGGAGGGTCCGTCCACCGTTGTATTCTAAGATCTCGATG
>JAYYHM010000408.1:0-3507 GCA_036148415.1 Planctomycetota bacterium | reverse complement strand
TGGATCGGTTAGGCGAGAAGTATGATCTCCCTACATTAAGGAATCTCTCTTGCTGGGGGAGTTGGCAGGAGAACTACCCCACACTCGCTTGCGGGCGTAAAAGGGGATTCAGTTACCTTGTGCATCAAGCTGGTGAAAAGTTTCGTGAGGAATCACTCGGTGATCGGAGTCTACTTGTGGCGGCGAGCCCATCGGATTACCGATCGGATACCCACTGGCACCGATCGAGTGTAGATCAATTCCTCTGGCGACAGGCTGTTCAACACGGTGTGGTCGACCTCACGGGGCACGCCGTTGTCGGAATCGAAGTTCCTCCGGGCGGTCCGGTTAAAGTGGTTTGCGAATCGGGCGATCAAGATACCAGCACAGCAACTCGTTTCGAGATCGAAAGCGATTGGTTGATAGATGCCTCTGGACCGGCTTGCGTTCTTTCTGGGTATCTTCCTGTTGAAAAAAAGACAGATCAACTTCGAACAAGTACGCACGCTTGCTTTGGACACTTTCATCAGGTCAAGAACTGGACTGACATTGTCGATCCGGCACAACGAGCTGATTTCGAAAATCCTTTTTCTGCAGATGACGCTGCTCAGCATCACTTAATCGATCAAGGATGGATTTGGATGCTTCGTTTCAATCAAGGAGTGACGAGTGTGGGTTACACCACTCTCTCCCATCAACCTCTGCCTGAACTGGACTCCTTGAAGTCACGCTATCCCTCGATCAAAGCGATGCTATCAGAGGCGAAGCTCGTAGCGCCCGCAGCAGGTTGGGTTCGAACTCCTCGGTTGCAGCGTTGGTTCTCGTCCATCCCTCATCCAAGGTGCGTCATGTTACCCACAGCAGCGTTGACCCTCGACCCACTTCATAGCACCGGAATTGCCCATGCGCTCGCGGGTGTGGATCGTGTTGCAGAACGGGTTTTGAGCGGCAGCACCACTGAATCAGCTTGGGGGCAATACGAGGCGATACTGTGCGTTGAGACAAAATTGTTAGATAAGATGGTTCACATGGCATACCGAAATGTCAACCACTTCGAGCGGTTTACCGTCACATGCATGCTCTACTTTGCTGCTGCGATCCGATGCGAAGAAACTTACCACGCTGGGCTCACCCCCTCCCATCTTTGGAACGCAGGTGAGGAACGATTTACGGAGCTGGTTGATTGGGTGGATTCGGTGATTGATCATGCAGACCAACAAGTGATTTCAGAAATCCGCCGAAAGCTGGAGCCTTGGAATTCAGCGGGACTCATGGACCCTCAGGTAAATAATCGGTACGCCTACACCGCCACAAAGTAGTGGGTAGAGGACTTTTTGTTGAGCTGATCCGTGCTCCAGTGGGAAATTGAAAGCGGTGAGCAGTTTCAGCTCTGGTCTGCACTACGCCTGGTTGTTTAGGGGCCTTGGGTTAAGTAGGAAGCTACTCCGAGGTTTGGCGGTAAACAGGTTTCGGGGAAAAGTTTGGAAAAAGACTCAAGTTCCTACCTCTTTCGTGTTTTGGCTCTTTCGCTGGGCGTTTGCAATTTGATACCGAAGACGAGCGTAGAGGAGTGTTTCTCTGAGAGTTCAAAATTACCTAAATTCGGAAGTCATGATGATTGCCGCTTTGACCCAACGACCCATTTTCGTTCTCGTTGCTGTCTTGATCCTTGGTGAGGCTGTTCAAGCCGATACCAACACGATTCTGAAAATGTTCGGTAAGGATACTTCAGCGAAACCCCTGAATTCTGATTCATTAGAGTTAACCGAAGCAGAGGGCCCATGGTTGATCTTGGCATCCAACTTCGTGGGCGTCGGATCTCGGCAGCGTGCAGAACGCTTGGCCAACGAGATTCGCCAACAGTTAGAGCTTCCTGCCTACATCTACAAAGAAAAATTTGATTTCACGGGAACGATTGCTCAGGATCCCACCTCCTCCAAGCGTCTTCGTTATGCCAATCGTTACCAGTACGACGCCTATGCTGTCTTGGTCGGAGAGTACGATAGCGTTGAGCGTCCTGAGGTTGAACGTGATTTAAAAATTATTCGAACAGCGATGTTACCGATTTTCAGCGATCAGAATGAGGTAAGCGCTGAGACGAATGAGAGTAACCCCGTCACTACGGTAAAGTCCATCACTGCCCGGCTTTTTGGACAATCCAACACCGCTAAGGGCAAGATTGGTCCGATGAGTCAGGCTTTCGTGACCCGAAACCCGATCTTGCCAGAAGAATTCTTTTCTGCCCCCAAAGTGGACGCGTTTGTGCATCAAATGAATGAAGGTTTACATCATAGCCTTCTTGATTGTGAGGGGCGTTACACCGTGGTGGTTAAAACCTTTGAAGGGTTGGGAGCTATCGTTGATGGCCGATCCGATAAAAAGTTCACTCCAAGCCAGGAGCGTCTTAATCAGTATGCAACCAATGCTGAGAAAATGGCTTCTGAATTACGGTCACAGGGGGTGGAGGCCTACCAGTTTCATGATCGATATCGCTCGCTGGTTACCATTGGGAGCTTCGAGCAGTTAGGGAGAGAGTTGCCCGACGGACGCTTCGAGTACACACCGGAAATCCGAGCGGTGATGAAGAAGTACAGCGCATTTAATGTGGATCCATCGATCGCCAGGCAGGTTCCTTCCGGAACACGCGGTATTGTGGGTAACGGTGTCGCAAAGATTCCGTATGATGTACAGCCAACACCCATTGCTGTCCCTAAACTATCGAAGCGTAGCATCTATGGTGCTGCTTTCGGAATGCGATAAGAAAAGATGTTTGATTTGGTTCTCGGTACGAATAATGCCAAAAAGCTCATTGAGCTGAGGATGATGTTACCTGAGGATCAGATTCAGCTTAGCACGCTTTCAGAAATTCCTGAATCGATTGACGTGGACGAGACGGGAGAGACCTTTCGCGAGAACGCGGCTTTGAAGGCCTGTGAGCAGGCAAAGCACCTTGGCCGTTGGGTACTAGCCGAGGATAGCGGTCTGAGCGTGGACGCCTTGAAAGGAGAGCCCGGTGTTTACTCGGCTCGTTACGCAGGGACTCACGGGGACGACGAAGCTAACAATGATAAGTTGCTGGGCGAGCTGGAGGGAATTCCCTTTGAGCGACGCGGAGCACAGTTCAATTGTTATCTTTGCTTATCGGATCCAAGCGGCGAGGTCCGGCTCGAGGATTCGGCAATCTGTCGTGGTGTGGTTGCGGAGCAGCGGAGCGGGAAAGCGGGATTTGGCTACGATCCCTTATTTATTATTCCCGAGTATCACCGAACGTTTGGGGAACTCAATCTAGCGGTGAAGCGTGCAATTAGTCATCGATCACGAGCGCTGCGAAGTTTGATACCACGCTTACTTCGTCTTGTGTCCGATGAGTCGTTGACCTAGCCAATGCGGTAAAACCTGCAGCTAGCGGACGCGATGAAAGCCCCATGCCGCTGCCAGGGCATCAGCGGCTTCCTCTCGATCATTGATGTCTCCCCAACGTCCATTGTGCAGATGGGCATGTGCAAGTTCATGAGCGATCACGTATCT
>JAYYHM010000407.1:0-16879 GCA_036148415.1 Planctomycetota bacterium | reverse complement strand
CAACCTCACTTTGCACACTGATCCTGCCTCCATGAGATTCGATAATCCTGCGCGCGGTTGGTAAACCAAGCCCCGTTCCACCATCCTTTGTGCTGTAAAATGGTTCAAACATGTGCATCACGGTAACATCATCAACCCCTCGACCCGTATCAATTAGATCGAGAGCAACACTACTTCGAGTGGTATAGGTCCTAACAACTAATTGTCCACCATTCGCCATAGATTCGATCGCATTCTTCACAAGATTCATCAACGCAGCTTGCAGAGAATCACTATGAAGTAATATCGATGGTAAATCGGCATCAAGATATCTTTCGATGTCTATCGCCTCTTGCTCCGCCTGAGCTTGATAGGCACGGAGCACCACATCAATCTGTTCGTTTAAGCTTCCTGAGACCAAATCGATATCCCTAAGCCTGGTATAACGTAAGAAGTCTCTCAAAAGTGACTCCATGCGCTCGCATTGTCCCCGAACAATATCAATTCGATTCAATAGCCTATGGCTTGATCGGGTATCAATCTCCGTCAGATCTTCGCTCAAAAGATCGATATTCATGTGAATGACAGAAAGCGGATTCTTAATTTCATGCGCAAGTGAGCCAGCCAACTCTGCAAGCTCTTCATAGCGTGCACGCATTGGATCAATTTGTTCATTTTTGTCTGAAGCTGGCTTCGTCATCTCATCAAGTCAATTACTTGGAGGCTTTCAAGGTCGGTCGCCAAGATTGTAACTCAGTTTGCGATTGATGCTCCTCGGAATCTATGTTGAAGTGACCGAATAAATATTCTTACCCCCTGCAACAATCAATCTCTGTGACGAAAACGGATGCCACTTGACCCACTTCCAATTGTTGGACCCGATAGAAATCATTGGAACATTTGGTAATATCTTGGCATCTTTGCAGGACGATTGGTTGCTGATCAATCATAAAGGCCCAAATCTCAGATCGAGAGAGATAGTAAGCCTAAAGGACACCCACCGAATCCACGATTTACGAACTTTTTCCAACTATGAGCCAAACGCATCCCGAACAGAAGTCGGACCCCTACTTTCAATCCCTTTTCGCCGAGCGCATTGGGGGAGCGAATTACGGAAAAGATACGGAGATCTACAAATTTGAAAAGATTAAACGAGCAAAGCGTAAGGCGTTGGCGGATCACCCCGATCGAGAATTGCTAGATTTTGGGATTGGTGAAAATGATTCCATGGCGGAACAATCGATCCGCGATGTGATGGCCTCAGAAATCAATAAAGCAGAGAATAGAGGATACGCAGATAACGGTGTAGTTGAATTCAAGGAGGCTGCTGCCAGATTCATGAAGCGACGATTTGACGTGAATCTTGATCCGGCAACCCAGATCAATCACTGCATCGGTAGTAAGCCAGCATACGCCATGCTACCGGCCTGCTTCATCAATCCGGGAGATGTCACCTTAATGACTGTTCCAGGGTATCCCGTTGCGGCAACCCACACCCGATACTACGGGGGTGAAGTTTTTAAATTACCACTTTTAGCCGAAAACGACTTCCTGCCTGACTTAGAATCCATTCCCGATGACATCTACCGACGGGCAAAACTGTTGGTACTTAACTTTCCTAATTCGCCTACCGGCCGCACTGCCCCGGCTGATTTTTATCAAAAGGTTGTGAAACTAGCAAAAGAAAAATCCTTCGTTGTGGTGCAAGATGCAGCGCATGTCCTACTAACCTTTGACGGAGAACCACGGAGCTTTCTACAAACCCCCGGGGCGGTAGATGTTGGTGTGGAAGTCCACTCCATGAGCAAAGGCTTTGATATGATTGGGTGGAGGATGGGGTTCGTATGCGGGAATCCTACGATTGTTTCTGCCTTTTCGGATGTAAAAGATAATAGTGATAGCGGTCAATTTATTGCTACTCAAAAAGCTGCTGCTGCTGCATTAGATGACGACTCGATACCAGACCGAATCAATGCAAAATACCGTCGTCGATTGGACAAGTTAGTAGCAGCATTAAATGACTGTGGATTTGAGTGTGAGACGCCGGGTGGTACTTACTTTCTCTACACCAAAGCACCGACTGGAACAAATACTGGTGAGCAATTTACTGCAGCTGAAGATGCAACCCGCTTTTTGATTGAACAATTTGGGATTGTGACCGTTCCGTGGGACGACGCTGGGCCATTCCTCCGATTCAGCGTTACCTACGTGGCCGACTCTGAAGCTGAGGAAGATGCGCTCATGCAAGAGACGAAGAGAAGACTTGAGAGTGCAGGGTTGTGCTGGTCCTAAAGGAACAAGATCTCTCCAGCAAAAAATGGAATCCAGCAGAAGTCCATGCGAATGATTTGAGTCAATTCCTAGGATCTTGAGTAAAATTCTTGGGATTGAACCCTCAACTGTAGAGCTGACTCTGAGCGCACGAAAAAACACTTACCGCATCAACGGCAAGTGTTCCATAAGTATCGAACGCAGTCTTATCTAACTCTCCGACTTAATTAATTTAATTAGACGGCTTTTGGTTCTTGCTGCTGCGTTTCGGTGAATCAAACGACGACTTGCTGCTTGGTCGATCGCCTTTTGAGCTCGACGGTACTCAGACTGAGCTATATCGGCATCGCCAGCTTTGACGGCTTCCTGAACCCTACGAATTTGAGAACGGAGGCTGCTTCGAGCAGAACGATTCAGTAATCTTAATGCTTCGCTCTGGCGAAGCCGCTTTTTGGCACTGGCTGTATTTGGCATCTTCTAGGGACGTATTTCACGTCGGCTTACTGGAGAATAGATAAACTTAGTTTTTTTCGGTCGAGTAGTATGGCTTCCTAATCGCCCGCTGTCCAGACTCGATGTTCATCTGGCACAATGCAAATTATGAATGGCAGAGTTTTCCTCATTGGTGCGGGCCCAGGCGATCCGGGCCTACTCACATTGCGCGGTGCTGAACTGCTCCGCTGCTCCGATGTTGTCTTGTACGATGGCCTCTGCAACCCGGAAATTCTTGCCCAAGCACCCCAGGCTGATCAAATCTGCGTGGGCAAGCATGGTAAATCGGGAATTTGGACTCAGGAGGAAATAATTCAGGAAATCTTAAGACATGCAAAGGCTGGGAAAACAGTATCCCGCCTAAAGGGGGGTGACCCAGCTGTTTTCGCGAGAACCGCAGAAGAAATCCAAGCTTTATCCGATGAGGGCATTCCGTTTGAAATCGTCCCCGGCATCACTGCAGCCCTTGCAGCAGGCTCGTATGCTGGCATTCCGATTACCCACAGGAAATACGCCTCGGCGGTTGCGTTGATCACTGGGCATGAGGAACCGGGGAAGAAAGCAACCGCGGTGGATTGGTCAGCATTGGCAAGTTTTCCCGGCACCCTCGTGATCTACATGGGTGTCACGACCGCTAAACATTGGACGGATAACCTGATCAGCGCCGGCCTACCTGGAAAAACCTCTGCGGCAATCATTCGGCGGTGCAGCCTCCCTGATCAGCAGATCCTTCGATGCTCTTTAGAGGAGGTTCCCGTTCTGTTGGGTTCTAATAGCGAGATCCGGCCGCCAGTAATAGTGATCATAGGAAAGGTAACTGACTTGCAAACCCACGAAGTTCAACAATTCGCAGAACGCAAACCCCTGTCTGGCCAGACCATATTGGTAACACGACCGATTGAACAGAGCGAGTCACTTGCCGCATCTCTCCGCGAATATGGGGCCAATGTGATCATTCAGCCAATGATTAAAATCTCTCCACCCAGGGATTGGTCAGAAATGGATGAGGCGATCGATCGGCGAAAACATTGGGACTTGATTATTTTTTGCAGCCACAACGGCGTGAAATATTTCATGGATCGATTTCATTTCAGGAAGCTCGATTCACGTGACTTGTTCGGCATCAAAATTGGCGCGGTAGGATCGAAAACAAAGAACTCTTTACAGCAGCTGGGTATTCAAGCTGACATCGTCCCGGAGACTTTTAGTGGGGAAAACCTAGCAAGTTGCTTGGAACGCGAAGCAAAAGGTAAGAATGTTCTCGTTATTAGAGCCAGTCGGGGCAACAACAAACTCGCTGAAGCCCTAAAAGAAGCTGGAGCGTCAGTCACTCAAGTAGTCTCCTATCAACACGAAGATATCATTGATGTCGATGAGAACGTGCGTCTGAAAATGAAAGAACAAAAGATTGACTGGGTAACGGTGATGAGCGGTGAAACGATCAAGAACCTGCATCGTTGCTTTGGTGACTTACTCGTACGAACTAAGATTGCATCGATCAGCCCTGTGACTACAGAAGTTGCGAATCAGTTGGGATTAGAAATTTCAGCTGAAGCTGACCCGTACACTTCAGAAGATCTAGTGAAAGCAATTCTCGAGGTGGTTGAATGATTCCAAAATCCTACCAAGCTATGCGTCAACAATATCCAAAAATGATGCAAGCTTATGAAGAATTTGGTGAAGCAACTCGCAATGCTGGACCGCTCACACCGAAAGAAGTGGCACTGGTTAAGTTAGCGATCTCAATTGGTGCTGGCTTAGAGGGTGGTGCAAAATCACATGCTAGAAAAGCCATCGAAGCGGGATGCACCAGAGAAGAGCTGAAACATGTTGTTATTCTGTCCGCTCCAAGCCTTGGCTTTCCTACCATGATGCGTGCAAGGTCTTGGGTGAATGAGGCCATCGATAATGAGTGATGTGCTTGGCCCTATTTCACCAAAGCTTCTGGGTGTTGTGTTGAACGGGGGAAAATCCTCCAGGATGGGTAAAAGCAAGGCATCTTTAAATTACTCCGACGGCCATTCCTTTCTCGATCATGCTGTAGAGCAATTGAGAGATCTTTGCTTGGAGATCGTAATCTCGATCGCAAAAGATAATTCAGGAAAGACTTTTGAAAATCAATTCAACACGATAAGCGATGAAAACGAATCCCTTGGACCTCTAGCAGGAATCTCCACATGCTTGAGGCATGCTGCTACGAAACATTTTCAGGCATGCATATTTCTGCCAATCGACACACCGGAAGTAATGCATGAAGACCTCACAAGGCTACGGGATCATTGGATCATTGATACCACTAAACCTGTATGTGCCCTTCATGTAAAGACGAACCAATTAGAGCCTCTGATTTCAATTGTTCCGACCTCCCTCGCCAGATCAGCGGAAAAATCAGTCATTGAGCACGAATTAGCGGTTCATAAGTGGATGCGTCACAACCATGTAAGTACTGTGCCTTTTGAAAGCTCAAAACTGGCAAACATTAATCATCCATGTGAATACAAAAAGCTCCTCGGATGTAACACTGATTTTTAAAGGTACGAGCAACCAGTGAACAATGTCTCGAACCATCAAACAAACACAGATCCAACAATAATCTATGAAATTTAAGTATTCGTGTCCTGATCAGGCCATCTCTGAACTGGCTAATCATCTCGCCGCCGTAACAGAATTGGAAAGCAGATCGGTAGATGAGAATATCTATGGTCGTGTCCTGGCTGAATCGATTGTTGCTGATCGTCACAGCCCCGCAGCTGACGTCTCTGCGATGGATGGTTACGCTCTAAACATCAAGGATCTGCAGACCGAAAGGGATATTCAGGTTGAAGGTGAGAGCAAAGCTGGATCTCCTGCTCCAAAACTCGAACCACACACAGCGATGAAGATTTTCACAGGAGCCATCGTTCCTAAATGTGCGGATATCGTTATCAAAAAAGAGGATACCGTCGAAGGAGACTCCACAATTCTCATTCGAGTTAATGAGAAAGGTTATTCGGAGGGAGGTAATATCCGAAAGGCTGGAGAGAACGCCCGAAAAGGAACTATTGTCTTACGGGAAGGATCTAGCATCACTGGAGCGAATGCCGCAACGATTGCAAACTTTGGTCATACAGAAGTACAGTTAATTCGACCGATAAAAGTCTCCATTTTGACAACGGGAGATGAAGTGGGACAACTGAGTCAGCGCGATCCAAACCCATGGGAGATCCGGAACAGCAATGGCAACTCCTTGAAAGTTTTCTTCGAATCTTTTCCATGGATTCGTATCACGCACCGTCAGCATTCTCCTGACGACAGAGAATCGATACAAAAGTCGATCAGCAAGAGCTTGGACCACTCTGATGCCGTGATCATGACGGGTGGTGTTTCCATGGGAGATTATGATCATGTCCCGGATGTAATCCGAGATATGAACGCAAATATCATCTTCCACGGCCTACCCATACGCCCAGGCAAACCCATTCTTGGGGCTTCGACAAAAGAAGGAAAGTTAATTCTCGGTCTACCGGGAAATCCTGTTAGTGCGATGGTAGGTTGTCAGAGAATCGGCCTACCGCTTCTGAAATATATGGCTGGATTTGCCAACTGGAAACAACCGCCTTCCGCTGTGCGATCGGCAAAATGCGACAAGCACAGCATCCCTCTTCATTGGTTTCCCTTAGTTTACGAACTACCTAACGGGGAGATTGAACTCTGCCAGACAAAAGGATCCGGAGATCTTGTTGCACTTGGTAAAAGCTCCGGATTCATCGAAGTATCGCCAAACAGTGACAGCGAGGGAACTCGGAGCTACTACCGATGGCCGTAAGTCCATCTGAGTAGGAAAAGGAGGCTTCTGCTACCAGCAGGTCTGAATCCCTTCTCCGCCAGACACGAGCGGAGGGATACAGATTACATTAAGCACTCAATGATGATTAACTACCTTGGTGATGAGCCTGTAAACTTTGCCTTCAAAAATTAATACCAGCGATCACCTAGGTTAACCGCACTGACTTCCCACACTTCAGAATATCCATTTTTGTACTTCCGAAGCACACGGAGTTGGCTGTATTCGCCGCCCCGAGTGTTTTAGTCAAACCGCTGAGGCTTACTGTTAAAATGATCGCTCGTATCTTGCCGATCCTCACCCTGGCGCTTTTTGCCTTAAACCTTCCTGCTAGGGGAGATGATTCGAAAAAGATTCCTCAGAAAATCATTTTTGACACGGACATTGGTAACGATGTTGATGATGTATTGGCTCTTGGAATGATTCACGCACTGCAAGACCGTAACGAGTGTGAACTCCTGGCGGTTACGATTACAAAGGACCATAGCAAAGCAGCGGCATTTACCGATGCTGTGAATACTTTTTATGGAAGAGGAAATATCCCTATCGGTGTCTGCAAAAGCGGTATCACTCCGGAAGAAGGCAAATTTAATTCTCTAGTTGATCTGCGCGAAAAAAATGATGCTGTCTTTCCGCAAGATGTTAAGGCGAAAGATGCAGTAGTCCTATTGCGAGAGGTACTTTCCAAAGCTGAAGATCATTCCTTGGTTATCGTACAGGTTGGATTCTCAACTAATCTCGCGAACCTTCTCAAATCCTCACCGGACGAAATCAGTGAATGGAGCGGGATAGAATTGGTGGAGAAAAAAGTATCACTTCTTTCCATGATGGCAGGAGCGTTTCAGATGCCTCCTGATGCGGAGGGTAAACCTCGGATTCATAGGGAGTACAACGTGATCAAAGACCTCCAATCTGCTCGCTTTCTGTCCGAAAAATGGCCAACTCGGGTGGTCTGGAGTGGTTTCGAAATTGGCATTGCCATTCCCTATCCTCACCAAAGTATCCAGCACGATTTTGACTACGTTTTGCATCACCCACTAAAGCAAGCTTATTACGCATACAACCCTCCACCACATGATCGCCCCACATGGGATCTCACAAGCGTTCTTTATGCTATTCGACCTCACCGGAATTACTTTGAGCTTTCTTCACCAGGTGTTGTGATGGTTAATGACGATGGTGTCACTACATTCAAGCATATCGGGGACGGTCGCCATCAATACCTACAACTCACAGAAACTCAGAAAATTAGAGTGAAAGAAACCCTGGTTTGCCTCGCAAGCCAACCGCCACAAGCGACACCATAATGAGCGAAATGTTTACCCCATGAAGAAGCCGAAAATTACCGTTGTTGGATCACTCAACATGGATATGGTTCTACATTGCGATCAATTACCCAAAGCCGGTCAGACTGTTCTAGCGAAACAAACCCAACAAGTTTCTGGTGGAAAAGGAGCTAATCAGGCAGTTGCAGCAGCTAAAGCTGGTGGGAAAGTTAAAATGTTGGGATGCGTTGGAGATGATGTTTTCGGCGGACAATTGATCGATAATTTGAAGTCGCACGAAATCGAATCGTCAAACGTTCGGATGGTTACAGACTGTGCAAGTGGTATCGCCATCGTTACGGTGGATGAGCTAGGCGAGAACTCGATCGTTGTTTCCTCGGGGGCGAATCTACAGTTCGAACCAGCGCGTATTGCAGAATGCACTAGCTGCATTGAAAACTCTGACATTCTATTGATTCAATTGGAAATCCCTTTAGAAACTGTCGAAGTTGCTTTACAGGTTGCACGAAAAGCAAACGTTCAAACCATCTTGGATCCGGCTCCGGTTACACAGGCTTATTTGAATTATGATATTTATGGTGTGGATGTTATTTGTCCCAATCAAATTGAAGCAGAGATTCTAACCGGCATAACTGTTCATAATCCAAACGATGCGATTCGAGCGTCCGAGCGGTTAATGGAGCTGGGAGCAAAGAATGCGATCGTGACGTTATCAAGCCAAGGGACAGTAATACACGATGGTCGCAGACCACACTTCATAGAACCCTATTCTGTCGCTGCTGTAGACAGCACCGCCGCAGGCGATGCCTTTACCGGTGCTTTCTCTGTAAAATTCGTCGAAACCGGCTGCTTGCTTGAATCAACTCGATATGCAGCCGCGGCAGGAGCTTTATCGGTCACAAAAAAGGGTGCGCAGCCCAGCATGCCAACCAATGAGGAAATTCTTTTAGCTATGGCCAAACTCAAATGAAATCCAATTATTTGAACATCGCTTGTCTTATCTATGCAGCTTTCATCTTTCAATGGGTTGGCTGCACAACCAGTGACAGCCCTTCACCGAGCACAGCAGAAAACGATAACACTGGACAACCGCGGATTGGTTTGGTCATGAAGTCGCTCGCGAATGAATTCTTCTCTACGATGCAAGAAGGAGCGATCCAGCATCAATTAGCTAATCAATCGTACGAGTTGATTTGTAACGGCATCAAAGATGAAACGGATCTAGCCCGGCAGGTTGCCTTGGTCGAAGAAATGGTCGCTTCGGGTGTCAACGCAATTGTAATTGCCCCAGCGGATTCAAAAGCTCTAATTCCAACGCTTCGAAGAGCTATGCAAGCTGGGGTTGTTGTAGTGAATATCGATAACCAGTTGGACAAATCCATTATGGAACAGGAGTCAGTTTCAATACCTTTCGTGGGTCCGGATAATCGATCAGGTTCCAAAATGGTTGGGTCTTATCTGGCAGATCAGCTAAGACCTGGGGACCAAGTCGCGATTCTTGAGGGTAAAACGACGGCTTTTAACGGTGTACAGCGACGACTTGGTTTTGAAGATGCTGCCAGAGATGCGAAGCTCGAAATCGTTACGAGTCAGTCCGCGGATTGGGAGACCAATAAAGCTAATGCTCTAACGATATCCATTCTCAGCGAATATCCTAATCTCACAGCAATTATGGCCTCCAACGATTCAATGGCATTGGGCGCAGTGGCGGCAATAAAATCTTTGAACCGAACGGGTCAAGTGAAGGTGGTGGGATTCGATAACATCACGGCCATTCAAGAGCTCATACGGAACGATATCGTGCTTGCCACCGCGGATCAGCATGCAGCTGAGCTAGCGGTTTACGGTATCGAGGCCGCTCTTCAGCAATTAAGCGATCAAAATGCTGAACTTTTGGACGTGCAGACACCTGTGGATCTAATCACCAAAGAAACGCTCGAACAGTGAAAACGCATGTACTCTTCTCCGCTGATCACCTTACAAAAAGTTTCGCGGTAAAAGTCCTAAGTAACGTCAGCTTTGATCTCACTGCCGGGGAGATCCATGGCTTAGTTGGAGCAAATGGAGCAGGTAAAAGTACCTTTTGCAATATCATCGCCGGACTGACAATCGCTGATTCCGGGTGCATGACTTTAGATGGCAAGATATACAAACCCCGGAACCGAACACAGTCCATTCAAGCTGGCGTTCAAATGGTGCATCAGGAATTGTCCCTGATCCATCATCTAACCGTAGCCGAAAATCTTTTTCTCAATATGCTACCCACACGCTGCGGAGTGATTCAACATCGAAAACTGCTGAATGAGGCAGAGATGCTTCTCAACCGCATTGGACTCCCACAGATAGACCCGGATTGTGCTGTCGAGTCACTCGGCGCGGGTCAACAGCAACTAGTGGAAATTGCTATGGCGCTTTCGCGTCAATGCAAAATCCTAATTCTTGATGAACCAACAAGCAGCTTGAATTCCACTGAAACACAGCAACTCTTCGAGTGGCTACGTGAGTTAAAGGACCAGGGGATAGGAATTATTTTTATCTCACACCGTTTAAATGAGCTTTCTTTAATCACTGATCGAATCTCCATTCTTAGGGATGGTGAACTTGTCTATTCAGGCACCACTGACAAGATCACAACAAGTCAGATTTTGGATCAGATCGCATACAAAAATCGGCAAACACAGACAGAAACATCATTTAGATCTTATTGCAAACCCGAGTTAGCTCTTTGGGTTAAAAACCTCAAGGTAAATGACCAGCTTCAAGATATTTCCTTCTATCTTCAGCGTGGGGAACGTCTCGGAGTTGCGGGTCTCATGGGTTCAGGACGCACAGAACTACTAAATGCAATTTATGGTGAGGTCTCAAGTCAGAAAGGGAGCATACAAGTATTAGATGACACTCTGGATAAGCCTTTTCAGCGACCACATCTTGCAGCACAGAATGGCTTGGGCATGCTACCCGAGGACCGGAAAGAATCAGGTGTCCTGTTGGATCTTAACCTGACCCAAAACCTGACAATTCCCTCCCTGAAGAAGAAGTTTTCTAGATTTGGAATCACGCAAGAAACCGAGGAGAGAAGAATTTCCGACGACCTTCTGAGCGAGCTTGGTGTGTCCTACAAAGATCAATCACAGTATCTACGCACCCTCAGTGGAGGCAATCAACAAAAAATAGCTTTCGGTAAATGGTTAATTACTCCTACCCAAACACTGCTATTAGACGAGCCAACTCGAGGAATCGATGCAGCAGCAAGATTATCAATCTACACGCTCATGGAAAGCTTTGTTTCGAAGGGAAAGAGCATCATTATGGTGAGCAGTGATCTTGATGAACTGATGCAGACATGTGATCGCATTATTGTTTTAGCCGGAGGACAACTAACTCAGACTTTTGAGCGGGCGACTTGGAAATCCGAGGAAATCATCAAAGCATGTTTCGCCAATTCCAAAACCTAGGAACATCCATGCAATTAAAATCCGCCAAGCTTTTCGTATTGCAGCACGCTGGACTACTGGGTGTTCTCGGGATCCTGTCCCTCATCTTCGGTCTGGGAACTGATAGTTTTTTTCGTTTCCAAACCCTTGGAGTGATCGGGAATCAAATACCAGACCTTACCTTGGTTGCGGTAGGGATGACCTTTGTGCTCATCATTGGAGGGATTGATCTTTCTGTCGGTTCGATACTGGCTTTATCTTCAGCAGCCTTGGGATCGTTAGTGATCGACTATGATCAACCCCTACTTATCGCGATCATTGCTGCCATCTTTGTCGGTTCGTTGTGTGGAGCTGTAAATGGGTTTATTTCGGTGAAAGCCAATATCCCATCCTTCATCGTTACCCTGAGCATGCTGGAAATAGCGAGGGGTCTTACCAAACTGATTACTAACTCTGAAACAAAATATATTGGTTCTGTTGTTGAGCCAATCAGCAATCCGATTACATCAATTTTATTTTCTCCAGCCTTTTTATTCGCAGTGACGATAGTGATCGCGAGCCAGTTTGTTCTTCGGCGAACGATATTCGGACGATACTGCATCGCGATAGGCACGAATGAAGACGCAGTTCGTCTATCTGGTATCAACGTGGTTCCCTACAAAGTTACAGCATTTGTCATTTGCGGAATGTTTTGCGGGATTGCAGGAATTTTTCACGCGGCAAAGTTATCAACTGCCGATCCAAACGCAGCAGTGGGCATGGAGCTATCGGCTATTGCAGCATGCGTGATAGGTGGCACGAGCCTGATGGGCGGTCGTGGTAATGTGAGCTCAACCTTTCTGGGAGTACTCATCATCGCCACGCTGCAGACCGGCCTGGCGACTTTGGGAGTGAGTGATCCGATTAAGCAGATCATAACCGGTTCCGTTATCCTGATTGCCGTGATATCCGACGCATTGCGTCAACGCTGGTCCTGAAGCAGTCTTTCTGACAACACCAAGGATATGCTTGGTAGCCTTTACTGGACGATCTTAATTTTCCTGCACTTCGATCGAGTCACTAATTTTGTGCACAAGATTATGACTGAATTCCTTTCCGATGAATGCAGCAAATCTAACCTCACCTACTTTTAGGTTATCCGGAACCATAAACGAAAACATCTCGATACCCTTTCCGGAAATTTCTTTACTCTTCCGATCAATCCGCTCTGGGACATCAGTACTACCCCTCACCATCGATCGTTTTAGAGTGACCTGTAATGTCTGGAATCCAAGATCTTTCGGTACATTATATGTCACCTTAACTTGGCATTCCTTTCCTCTGGAGACACTAGAAAGAATCTGAATCGTAAAAGACTTTCCTGACAGCTTTGTCTGAGAAGAGGATTTTGTTCCCTTGTTCTGCCGACGCTTCTCTCTCAATTCCTCCGTTTTTCTATCCTGCTCATGCATGTATGCATCAATAATTCCCGGAGTACTGATTTGTGAAATCACAGACGCGACAGGATCATCGATTGCCGATAGCGATTCCTCTAACTGGACTCTCATTGCTTGTATCAGTTTCTGTTGCTCGGTGTACCCAATAAGGTTTTTCAGACAATCTGGGTCATCACTGATATGATAAAATTCCTCCAACTCTCGATAATCAAATAGCTGCAGCCTTGTTGCGATGTTGGCATCTTTTGTGGCAAGTTCCTTCATTCTGCGATAAGTTGCGGTGCCCGTGGTTGCGGTCGCAAACTTTCGTTCCCCATTCGCCCAAGGATTGAATAGGTAGAGATATTCTTTCGTTTGTATGCCTCGCATGGGATGACGGTAGGCACCCGAATTTTGATTGTATTGAAGGAGTACGAAATCTCTTCCCGGCTGTTGCTCACCTCGCAATACCGGAGCGAATGACCTACCCTGCAATTGTCCAGTCACAGGGTAAGTGTGACCCATCACATCCAATAGAGTCGGAAGGAAATCCACTGCTGAGACCATATGTTGGTTATCAATATAACCTGGCGTGGTAACCCCCGGCCAACGCACAATCAGCGGTGTTCGAGTACTGTGATAGTAAAGCTGAGTTTTCGCAAATGGTAATGGCATGCCATGATCTGAACAAAAGAAAACTACCGTATCGTCTTCTTTTCCAGCTGCCCTCAACGCCCTTGTGATTTCCGCGAAGGCATCGTCAGCTCTCCGAACTGATGAATAATATAAAGCGAGTTCAGCTCGAACGATTGGATCATCAAATAGAAAACCCGGAATTGAAACTTCATCCGCGGAGAATACCTGAGAGGGTATATAAGGATCAACTCGCTTACCGTTACGAAATTCTGGGTTGTAAAATGGCTTGTGAGGATCGGAAATGTTTACCATCAAACAGAATGGCTTATCTTCTTCCCTCGCTTGTTCAATACCTCTGCGAGTTGCATCGCCATAACTACTTGGATCCTTCACATGATATTTTTTCCCAGTAGAGTCCTGGTCCAGTATGGCGTCCCATGGGTAAGGGGAATAGGGCGTTGAATGCGAAACTTTCCCTCGTATGGCCGTAAAATAACCTGCTTCTTTAGCAAGATCACAAAGGACGGGATAATCGGGTGATGGATTCTGGATAAAACCCTCTACACCATTACGATGTGCGTAGAGTCCCGACCACATGATATTTCTACCGGGCATACAGTTGCCGACTTGTACATGTGCGTGGCCGAATCTCATCGCACTGCGAGCAAAAGCATCAATGTTTGGTGATGTGTTTTCTAATTCACACCCATAAATCCCTAACGAATCAGCGCTCATATCGTCGACCGTGACAATCAAAATATTCGGTCGGGAGGGCTTAGACTCCGCGGAACGGTCTCCGGCATAACCTTGTATGGACAATGAAGCTATAAGCAGGAGGATAAAAAACTGCAGTAGCATGAAAAGTCAACCTATGTCTTCGCGAATCAATCCTAGTTTCCTCTGTTGCTTAGTATAACTCACGTCCGACACGATGACATACACAAACCATCTGTCAGGTGCTAGCTGGAGCCATTAGCGCTGCATCCAGAAAGCTAGAATTTCCTCGACTTCATCCTCCTCTAAGTATTCACGCGCGAGCAGTGCGTCCGCGAGTGATGCGACAGCAGGCCAGCATGGCTCTTCATTGATAACCTCTTTCAACCGGTCGATGATTCTGCCCATGAGCTCTAATCGGTCGCGGGAATTTACACCGATGCGATGCAGCAAACCCCAAGCCACATTCAGATCTTGTTTCCAAGGTTCCAAATGCTCCAAAGTAATTAGCTCACCTCGGTAAACTAACTCCGCGGCTGGCCCCGCTAAGACCGTTAGGATCTCCCTTTGGTATTGAGTATTTATCTCCCCATTCAGCGTCCGCCAAGAAATCCTGCATTCCCCAAAATATCTCGCTCCCGTAACCTCATTTTCTCCATCCAATTGAAGAGCTTCAACGGTACCACCCAATGCGTAACCTACGGCAGCATGCCCAGCCTCATGGTAGGCGGTCAAAGTTTCGTCATCATCCAAATCTTTACACCCTGTGTTAAACTACTGGAATGGTAAATAGCATCTGACTTATGTAAGTATTTATGTGAAAGCGTTGCGGATCTTACTTACCATAGTGTCCCTTAAATAACCCCCAAACCCAGTATTATTGAATCATCCAAATGAAAGCACTGCTACTTACCGAATACAAAAAAATGACAGTGGCCGATGTGGAAGAACCGTCGGTGGGTCCTGATGATGTTTTGATTCAAGTTGAAGCTTGCGGGATCTGTGGCAGTGATATTCATGGGTATGACGGCAGCACAGGGAGGCGTATCCCACCATTGGTGATGGGTCACGAAGCATCTGGTGTCGTGGTCAGCACCGGAGAAAACGTAGATGACTTGGAAGAGGGTGCGCGTGTTACCTTCGATTCGATGGTGTCCTGTGGTAAGTGTCATTTTTGTAGACGAGGTAACGGTAATTTATGCGATAATCGCATGGTGTTAGGAGTATCATGCGGCGAATACCGAAGACATGGTGCTTTTGCTGAACGCATTAGCGTACCGCGACGCATTGTATATCGACTGCCAGACTCTCTTCCTTTCGAGCATGCCGCGTTAGTTGAAGCGGTCTCAGTAGCGGTTCACGCTGTGAATGTCACACCTGTTACCCTCGGTGATACTGCACTAGTAGTTGGTACAGGAATGATCGGGTTGTTAACGCTTCAAGCTGCCAGAGCGGCTGGCGCAAGTCAGATCATAGCGGTGGATGTGAATCACAAGCGACTACAAGTTGCTAAACAATTGGGGGCGGACCATCTCATCAACGCCGAGGAAACCTCCGTGGCAGAGGCGGTTCAAAAGTTGACCGAAGGTCGTGGCGCTGACTTAGCTTTTGAAGTGGTCGGGGCTACCTCGACAATCACAATAGCTATTGAAGCTACTCGCAAAGGTGGCAATGTAACCTTGGTCGGAAACGTGTCCCCGACCATTGAATTACCACTACAGTCCGTGGTAACTCGTGAAATTTCACTTCACGGTACCTGTGGTTGTAATGGCGAATACCCTCAGTGCATCGACCTTATGAATCGAGGGATTATCAAGGTCGCTCCATTGATTACATCCGAGATCAATCTAGAAGAGGGTCCGGAATGGTTTGATCGCCTTTACAGGGGTGATCCAGAACAAATGAAGGTTGTTGTTAGACCTCGGAGATAGAGTTCATGATCACGCTGTTGAATTCCTTTTCTGCAAGTCAAGGTTCAGAATTAATTGGCAAGAAATGGGTTTTGGCGACCCACTGCTTTTTCGAACCAATGAATGGTTCCAGAAGCAATTTCTTCATGGCCGCCTTCAAAAATCAACACACGAGCGTTGCGAGAATTCCGCTGAAGATAAAAATCACGCTGAATTGCTGCATCATATCCTTCGTCCATTGATTGTGGTTTTTTCAACCTTCCATTGCGAGACGACAATTCCTGTATCTCTTTTTCGCTGATTACGGGATCTCCATTTCTGATGCAAATCTGATTAAAGGCGTTTAGCGAATGCCGAATCGGAACGCTGCCGCGATGTCCATCATGAATACCGGCAAAAATTGCGATGGGCAGGTTATTTGCGGACGCAATAAAGTTAATAGGACTGCGGTCTTTATATTGCTTATCAACGGCCGAAGTTTTTCCCGGTGGTCCACCACAACATTTCTCAATCATATCACCATATCGGCTTCCCTTATGCTTTCGATGCCAGCTGGATAAATCACTGATCCCAACCCAGGAACACACCGCAAGCCAACGCCCGGGATATAAACCCGCCATCAGCATGGCCATGTGACCGCCACCAGAAGTCCCTGATAAGAAAACACGATGTGGATCAAGAGAGTATTCCCGAAGGGTATTATCCAACGCATCTAAAATATCTTGTTGAGCTAGATTTGATCCACAAGCTTCAGGTTGTTGATTCGATCCGCGAAAATTTGGGAACAGATAATACCAATTCTTATCAAAAACCAATTTTTCAAGATCCGATCTTTGATTCAAATCTGCACTCCACGAGTGGAGGTTCACCACCAGATGGATGCTCTCAGGTTTTGGATCATTAGGTACAATTAAGAAAG
>JAYYHM010000406.1:0-7738 GCA_036148415.1 Planctomycetota bacterium | reverse complement strand
CGCGCAGCAACAGCGTGACCTCGTCGAATTACGTGAACGGCTCCAGCGCCGAGAACACGAGCAAGTGATTCGCCAATTGGAAAACGATCGTGATCATGTGATTGCTGAGAAGGCAAAAAATCAAGCTAAATTGAGGCGAATGGAGGGGAGTATTCAGGAGCTGGAATCCCTTGTTGCATCGGCAGATGAAATTGCATTCGAGCACGAGGAGATGGATTCGGCCACCAAGGCACACGAAGATTTGGCGGATGAGATTCACAATAGCCGTCCTTTGGAATTTTTCGACGAATCGTTCGAACCCAATGAAGCGATCAGCGAGAATAGCAACGACTTGAGTCTTCCTTTGGACGATCTCGAAATGGAATCCATTACGAAAACCGTCCCTACCTCTGCCAATAAAGCGGAGCCAGAATGCAATGACGAATCTGGAACTCTTGATCAACTTGAGACCAAAGCTTTAGCGGAGTTTGCGAAACTAAGTCAAAAGAATAGTGAGTTGCTAACGGAGCTGATCCGTATCAAACGCGAGCGAGATGACGCAAAAAGAGAAGCGTCTGAGCGCAGATCGATGGAAGAAGTGAGTGAGTTAGAGGCTGCCTTATCCATGGCTTCAGGCGAACTGGCAAAGACACGCGCAGACTACGATGAAGCCATTTCTTTACTTTGCAAGATGAAAGAGCAGAGGGAAAAGGAAAAGGCACGGCAGCAAAGAGAAGACAAAGCTAAACAAGATGATTCTGATGATGATTCGAATCTCGGATCACCCCATTCGGAAGCTGCTGCCGCCACAACCCTTTTAAGTTCAGAACCAGAAGGTAATCCAGAAACCTCAAACAAGGTGAGTACCGCTTGGAAATCACTTCTAAAGAACCTAGCTCACAACAAGGACAGTGATCCAAATCCGATCGCAATTGACGAGTCTTCAACAAAACCAAATTTCTCGATCGCACAGGAAGCTAGTGAAACTCTTGAGATAGAAATGATTGAAAAAGAAATGGGAGACAGCTGGTTTCATTCTCGTCATTCCTCCAAAGACAATCGTAGCGACCAAAATATCGATCAAAAGGAAAGCCTGCGTGGCTCTGATGAAGACCCGTTGTTTGTTTCGAGAAGTGAAGTAGCGATCAAAAAACCGCAGAGGATTGCCAAGGAGATTCTGAATCGAAGCGAAGAAACTCTATGGCATGGAGGCGGACAGGAGCAACTCACTCCTCCAGCCCGTCTCTCGGAGAGGGATAGTTCATTATCGCAATCGAATCGAGTCGTGGGATCAACGATTAACCTTTTGGAAGAATCTACGGCGCAAGAAGCCAGCGTGAAAGAAGCCAGCGTGGAAGAATCCGTCGACCGGCTTTTGGAAAAGGTGGATCAGAATCGTGTATATGCTGAAGCTTCAGAGGATCCCTCTGGCAGCTACCTCACTTATGAAACAACTCCACGCGATGGAGCCACTTCTCAGATCATCTTGACCATCCGCTCACTGTTCTCATCATGCATTGAGAAAACGAGTCGCATCACCCTCGCAGATCAAACCGTTCTAATGCGTTATGCTTTCGCCTTCGGAGCTATCGCGGCTGGATTCGTCTGCTATCGGCTAGTGCCGGGTCAAGTTCGATATCTTGCTGTTCTGATGTCGATGGTCTTGGCAGCGATTTACATCAGCGAGGGCGTCAACATGACACGCTCACGCACCTCACGGTAGCAAACCCACGGCGAGAGTTCTTCCGCTGCTTGCCATTTCACCCATCACGCCTGGTTGCATCTCTTGTGGAATGCAGATTGCAACGCTGTCACAGCTGATGATTGATCCGTACCGCAGTGGATTCCACCCGAGAGATTTTAGGGATTGCAACGAAGGTGATGATCCTGACGCCTTTGAAAACCCAGAAGTCCGTTTGCAACGAGCTAGATCCATTTTCTTTGTGATCTCGCTTTCTCTCCCATCTCATCAACCAAAACACGGTCTACCCTTTAGAGTCGATATCTCTTGGCCCTCTCTAAAGTGTTGATAAGACCGTGACAAGAAACTTTATCTTCTGCGTTGTGATCCTGGGATTAACCGCACCCATCAGTGCAGCCTCTTTAAAAAATAGACGATTGACACGCTCCGATCAAAAGTCACAAGACACCACAGGTGGAGTGGTGAGGAAAAACAGGACGGCGAATCGCCCCGAGATAGCCTCTGCCGCGAGAGCCTCTGAATCACGATCGGAAGCGAGTAGCGGCCTCAATGCTCGGCTCGGTCGATGGTCCTTTGGTTCTAGACCCTATGGATATGATTTCTTGGGTTACCCTGACCCTTTCTTCCTGTTCCCTTACTCCATCTCTATGGACCCTTGGGCACGTGGCTCTTTCCGAGCCCCGGATCTCCATGATGACCCCTACTTCTATGATCGCGTTCCCCAACAAACGCGAAGAACAGCTCGAGGGGGCGTTAGATCTGAAATATCTCAAAGAAATGAAGGGTTGGCACAGAGAACCCAACCTGCACTCGAATTGAAAGTGAACACCCAAACGTCCCCCGCCGTCGAATTCGAATTGACACAAAAAAGCGAGGTCATATTGGAGGACCTCCAAGAGGCAAGTTCTGAGTTAGCGGAGAGTCTTTTGGAGTACCCGGGCGGTAAGAAGTGGGTGAAATACCTGCGACCCAACATGCTTCCAATCATGGCAAGCAAAGGTCAAAAATTTGAGCTGAATGAAATGCTGACACGATATGATCTCACCTTCGTCCAAGATGATACTCAGATCATCAGGACAATTGATGGATTTGAAGAAAGCCGAAAAATATTAAGGCGATTCATCAAAAGCCTTCGGTAATACTGGACGAACAAGCGATTGAGGAACGATCTGCTTCTACAGCACCGCGGTTCCAAGGAAACCGAACAGACTTCGAATTGGATGCTTTTCCACTGCCACATGGTTAATCCACTTTTCTGTCACTCGCGAATGGTTTTGCCTTAGTTTCAAAGTGAGTGCAAGTCGTGGCAATAAATCCACGGATGAAACTATCGCACAAGACAAACCTTGTTTGAGGTTGTGGGTGGCTTGAATCGACGATTTAGTGGGTTGACGCCATTTAAATTGCGCATCCGGCACCCGTAATTCAGCAGAACGAAGCCGAATCTTCATAAAAATCTGATCTTTTTTATTGAATTCAAGGCTAACGAGAACTCAACCTCGATTAGTCCCCCCGTGACACTGGACGGATCAATATACTTTCCCGTCAAACGAGATTTCAGCGGAAGCAGATATGCTTTCCCCAACCCGTACAAGAGAATAATCATGTCCCTGACCATTATGCGTCGGATCCGGTTTTGCGCCGGCCATCGTCTGTTGAGGCACGGTGGAATGTGTGAGCATTTCCACGGCCACAACTACGTAGCCGACTTTTTTGTAGAGGGAGAAAATCAAGATGAAGTAGGTCGCGTCGTTGATTTTTCCGAGCTAAAGAGACGAGTAAAAGGTTGGATTGATGAGGACTGGGATCATGCGTTTTTGATCAGTCATGAAGATGACAATGCACGAACGGCACTCGAGATGGTGGAGCCTAGTCGCTACTACGTTCTGCCCTATAACCCAACCGCAGAGAACATGGCCAAGTATTTGCTTGAGGAAATTTGTCCTCGAGTGCTTGACGGCAGCGGTGCAAAAGCTGTTTCCGTTCGTATTTGGGAAACCCAAGATTCTTACGCGGAAGCGAGTATCGATAAAAAATCAGAACATACTTCCGTCACGACTGCGATTGGATCGGCTGAGTACTAAGTTGACTTCCTCATTTAATATGAGGGTTCAGTACGATAACCAACCCGGCAGTAGCTTGTTTGTCTGTCACATATTTTCGTCCCCACCACAACATAGCGTTCAACTTTGAAGGATCTATCATGAGCTCACTCTCTCCGGAGCAATCCAAGCAGCAACTACCTGACATTCAGTCGACTGGGGACAACCGACGAGTCGCGATCAATAAGGTCGGAGTAACTAATATTCGGTATCCGATCTCGCTCCGCACACCGGGTGAGGGTCACGGGAACACGTTTCAGCATACAGTAGCTCGCGTCAACATGTTCGTGTCTCTCCCGCACACGGAGAAGGGGACACACATGTCGCGTTTCCTTGAAGTGCTAAACGAACGACATAATGAATTGTGCAGTGACTCCCTCGTTGAACTCACCGTTGCAATGCGTGACAAACTCGATTCGCCTGATGCGTTTCTTGAACTCAACTTCCCTTACTTCATAGAGAAGAAAGCACCCGTAACTGGCATGCCAGGCAAGCTCGACATTGACGTCACCTTTGAACTTCAAAGCGGGACAAAGGATGATTTTGTCATGACCTTAAAGGTACCAGCGACGAGTTTGTGTCCCTGCTCAAAAGAGATTTCGCAATACGGCGCTCACAATCAAAGGTGCGAGATGACTGTCAAAGTGCGTATCGCTGACGGAGTAAACTTCTGGATTGAAGAACTTTTCGGGATGATCGAGCAGTGTGCGTCCACGCAAGTCTTCTCTGTTTTAAAACGACCAGACGAAAAATGGGTGACCGAGCGTGCTTACGAAAATCCGAAATTCGTTGAGGACATTGTACGTGACATGGCGGTCACTTTGCGTGATGACGACCGAGTTGTTTGGTTCCAATGCTTCTCCGAAAATTTCGAATCGATTCACAGCCACAACGCATTTGCGATGGTTGAAGATGATAAAAGATCCGATGCCTAATGTGCAGTAGGTTGTGAGGCTATCCGAAACGGAAAGTTCATGGCTAGCGGTGGGTGAGGCATCTCCTTTGGCTAGACCGCTCGAAATCGGAATAAGGCATTTAAGACACTGGCAGGTGACTCATTCAGAGCGGGTCGGATTGGTGAAGCTTATTCATCAATCCAACTGGAATGAGTAGCACCACGAGCTTCATAAAGTATGAGGTTCACTCAGCAATCTGAATACCAGTATTCCTAGTTACGCAAGGGATACTGGTATGCTTACACGATTCCATGTCTAGAATGGAAAAACAAGGTTCCCACCGGTTCCGGTTCCTTCTTGCACAATCGATGACCCAAGAGGGACCACGTCGGATATTTTCGACAAAGTCGTCTGAAGTGCAGTGTCAGGTTCTAGTAGACAGGCTGGAGATGGAAATCTGAACGGCTAATTCTGGATCGATCGGATCACACTTCACCGCAAATCTAGGTGGCAGGCGGAGCACCGCTAAAACGCTATTGCGAGACTGTACAAGAAACGACACGCAATAAAAAAGCCAAACACCGGTAATTACGGCACTTAGCTGTGAGGTTTTCGGACTGTCTGGCCCAAAGGTAGCGGCAGGTGTTCCGTGAACGGCGATAGCTTCATCCACAACACCGTGTAGTTGCCGAATGATATTCGATCCTGAATTGTGTTGGTGACTTAAAGCAGTTGTCGTAATGGATGGACCTACCTACTGCTTGATTTGAATGCGGCGTATCTGCCCATTGCTTCCTGCGACGGCAATTGTTCCATCTTTTGGGTGGGCGGCTACCGCATAAGCCCATCCATTGAGCACCGGCATTGTCTGAAGCACGTTGACAGTCTGTGAATCAATGACGCGGAGTTGACCATCGACGCAACTCGCAGCTATGTCTGTGTCGTTGAGCCAGCACATGTCAAGTGGCGCTGATTCTAGACGGATGTATCGCATCATGCGTCCAATGGTGGGTTGCCAAAAGCGGATAGTGCGATCTTCCGCTGCTGTGGCAATCAGTGGCCTGCTTGCCGAAGTTGGGCAGACTGAAATACAGAAAATCGCTTTTGAGTGTTGGTTCAGCGTACGAATTAACGAACCAGTTTCGACATTCCAAAGGCGAACTGAGTGGTCATTTCCAACAGTAACCAGTTGACCGGTAGGAAGAGTACGAGCTGATCGGACCCCACGTGAATGGCCCTGATAGGTCAGAATTGCTGTTTTCGTTCTGAGGTCCCAGCGTTTCACCAGTCGATCGAGACTGGCGGTGGTTAAATGCTCGTTTCCTTGCCATGTGACTGAGACAACAGAATCGTCGTGTGCCGAAAAGCGACTTTCCAGTTTGCACTCAGGCCAAGTGAACAGCTGGACCAAGCCTTCTTCTGAGGGATAGCCGCCGCCGACGGCCAATGTTTTCCCGTCCGGTGAAAACTTGACGCAGTGCAAATTGTCAAATGACACTTCTACCTCCTTCATGGACGTCAACTCCGGCCACTTCAACGCCTGCAAGCCGCTCTGTGAGCAGCACACGATTGAATTGCCATCTGGTGCAAAGGCAATATCCGTGATTGGCGGCTGCTGGGCACTCGCCGGCGAGTTGAAAAGCAACATGAGCAGGATTGTTGCCATACACGCTGTACCGGTAACACCAAGGATTTTCCTAGGCTGGGTGCAAGGTGTCATGCTAAGAGTTCCTTGATCACTTGCGACTCCTGTGGCGCAACTCGGATAGGACGACCGTCTGGGGTCGTTAGCTCGAGTGCTGGGTCAATTCCAAGCAGCGTGAAAATGGTAGAGGAAAGATCACCAGGTGAAATCGGGCGACGTTTCACAAATTCACCCAGAGCATCACTTTCACCGACAACCTGTCCTCCTTTCACGCCACCACCGACCATGGCAACACTAAAACAATTTGGCCAATGGTCACGACCGCCGGTGCTATTGATTTTTGGTGTGCGGCCGAAATCGGTCATCACCAAGACCAGCGTTTCTTCCAGCATGCCACGATCTGCCAGGTCTCCCACCAACGCGTTGAGAGCTTTGTCCAGTCCGGGAACTAATGCATGGGAGGCCGATCTTTGATCTCCCGGGTTACGATTTGCATAGGTCGCGAGGTCAAGATGGTTATCCCATCCCGTATTATTCACCGTGACGAATGAGACACCCCGTTCAACCAGCCTTCGGGCTAAGAGGCATTGCTGACCAATATTGTTGGAATCATGCACGTTGGCTCGCGGGTCAATCGTATACCTTTCTCGCATCTTTAAAGGTTCCTGTTTTAAGTCAAACGCCGCCTTGGCTTCCTCTGAAGCGATGACGTTGAAGGCACGCTCAAGCTCGGGATCAGTTGGTCCGCTGCCTTGCAATTGTAGGTTGCCAAGTTGGTTCAGTGCGTTGACAATTTTTCGACGGCGGTCCAATCGTGAAAGATCCAGTCCTTGGTAGAAGTCCAGATCACGAACTTTGTATCCAGTTTTGCCCGGATCACTGCCTAAGGAAAAAGCTTTGGTCACGTTGGGGAGAAAGCCATTCCCGATACTTGCGCTGTCACGGGAGATCAAGTGAGGAATTGCAATGTTTGCTGGCAGGACACCCTCGTCTGTTCGTAGGTGTGCGACCACTGACGCGATGGCCGGGTATTCGAGTGCGGGAGTCGGCTTGTACCCGGTCATCAGGTACTGGAGGGCAAAGTTATGGACTCCAAACGGCGATGTGACGCTTCGAATCAAAGCGAATCGGTCCATGTGTTCTGCGGTCTCCGGCATGTGTTCACTGATCCGGACACCAGGCAACTTTGTCGCCATAGAACCAAATGGGCCTCGAACTTCGGAGGGGGCAAAAGGTTTGGGGTCAAAGGTGTCCAGGTGGCTTGCTCCGCCGTCAAGCCAAATGAGGATACAAGATTTTGCTTTCGCACTGATGCTTGAAAGTGGATTTGCTGCAGGGGCCTGTTGTAGTTGCCGGATGCCGGGCATTCCCAGTCCTAAGGCGGTTAGACCTCCAGCCCGCACGAAATTGCGCC
>JAYYHM010000405.1:0-3907 GCA_036148415.1 Planctomycetota bacterium | reverse complement strand
GATTCTGAGGCTCAACTTGCAAAGAAATTGTCCTCAGGCCCGGGTATGTCCATCCAGGACGGACGCTCATTCTGGTCACTAAGAAAGATTGAACCTCCTGTCGTTCCAGACATTGATTCACCATGGGTGAAAACACCCATTGATGCTTTTGTTTTAGAAAAACTTCAAGCCAATCATTTGGAACCGGCAGCAGTTGCAGATCGGAAAGATTTGATTCGACGGCTCAAGTACGATTTGCTGGGTTTGCCTCCCACGATTGAGGAAACAGCCGATTTCGTAAATGACACGCGAAAAGATGCCTACAGAAGACTCGTTGATCAATATCTTTCCTCTGAGCAATACGGCGTCCGGTGGGGTCGGCATTGGCTTGATGTCGCGCGTTACGCAGATAGTAACGGCTTGGATGAAAATCTCGCATTTGGCAACGCTTGGCAATACCGGGACTGGGTTGTTAACTCGTTTAACTTGGATAAGCCTTATGGTGATTTTGTTGTCGAGCAGATTGCTGGAGATCTGCTTCCGGATGCTGATCGTTCAGCAATCACTGCGACCGGATTTCTTGTTTTAGGCGCTAAAGTATTAGCCGAGCCGGATCGAGAAAAATTAGAGATGGACACGATTGATGAGCAGCTGGATACGACAGGTAAAGTATTTTTAGGTATGACCTTTGGATGTGTGAGATGCCATGATCATAAGTTTGACCCCATCACGCAGGCCGACTACTACGGACTAGCCGCGATCTTCAAAAGCACCCAAACCTTCGGGGATACTAACACAGGAGCAATCAAGCATTGGAATGAGCATGTATTTGCTACTGCTGAAAATCTGGAGTCGATGAAGGAGGTTGAGGATCGGATTGCGGCATTAAAAAAAGCGGCGTCTGATTTTCGCAATCGTGCGTATGGTGATTTGAGACAGAAGGTTCGCTCACAAGCGGTGGATTATCTGGTTGCTGCTACATCTGTTGAATTGGATATGTCTTTAAACGATGTGGAGGAGATCGCGGCTGCGAAGGGGTTACATCCTCGAGTACTCCATCACTGTCGAAAGCATTTGCAATTCCATCCAAATGATCCTGTATTTGCGCCTTGGCATGCACTCTCAGGTGACAAGCATGCTGAACAAGTTGAAGCACTATACCGAGAACGATTTCGCAAGGCTGTTGAATTTGATCCGAAAGCTCCAAAGAAAGATTCAGCCGTTAAGCATGCTGATGAAGATGATTTTGATGTGGGGCTCTACCACTCTGCTCTGATGGACAATTCCGGATTTTTGGCAGTACCTCCGAAGCCTGGTTTTGCCTTTGATGCCTCCACCTATCAGGAGTACGGCCGACTCATGGAGGAAGCAAGGCTCTATGAGAGTGCCGCGCCCGATGTCGATTCGGTGATGAGCGTTAAGGATGGGGAGATCGTTCCAGAACTTGCTATTCACATCCGAGGTAATCACCGGAATCTTGGGCCTGCAGTTAAGACAAACGTGCCTGAGGTGATGCGATTTGCTGCAGGGAAATTAACTTTATCGGATCAAGGTAGCGGCCGGCTAGCATTAGCACGATGGCTGACATCAGGTGAAAACCCACTGACAGCACGCGTTCAAGTCAATCGAATTTGGGGATGGCATTTTGGCACCGGGCTTGTCCAAACCACTGAAAACTTTGGTGTGTTGGGCGACCGAGCAAGTCACCCGCGTTTGTTAGATTGGCTTGCCGCTGAATTCTTTGACAATGAATGGTCGATCAAGAAACTGCAACGCATGATCGTGTTGTCCAGTACCTACCAACAATCCTCAAGTAGTCAATTCTACGCGCTCGCCCGAGAGCAGGATCCTGAAAATCGCTGGTTGTGGAAGTTCCCAATGCGCCGATTGGAAGCGGAGCAATTGCGTGACGCGATCTTAGCTGTCAGTGGAAAGCTGGATGCTACACTTGGGGGAAAGACAGTTCCATTAAGAAACCGACAATTCGTTTTTAATCACACTTCAGTCGATCATACAAAATACGATAGTGTTCGACGGGCTATCTATCTGCCAGTGATTCGCAACAACTTGTACACAGGATTCGAGCAGTTTGATTTTCCTGATCCGACGACGCCGACAGGCCATCGCTCAGTGACTACGGTTGCGCCACAGGCACTTCTGCTGATGAATTCTCCCCTAGTAATCGAGGCTTCTGATCAGCTCGCTCGACAACTGACCGCTAAATCTGAAAGCGAAAGCTCGAGGATCGAGTCAGCTTTTCTGAGAATCTTGGGGCGGAAGCCCAATGCTACGGAATCAGCAGCCGCCTCAACATTGCTTCAGCAGGTCAGTGACGGATCAAGTTCCTCGTCGGTGGTTGCATGGTCGGTTTTGTGTCAAAGCTTGTTGGCCGCTAATGAATTCATTTACATACGGTGAGGGTAGTCGGAAAACATGATGGATGTGAGAACTCTCGCACATGACAATCTGCCAGATCGCAGGGCTGCCCTGAAAAGCACTGCCATTGGATTCGGCCAACTTGCATTTGCCTCACTGTTGCAGCAACACGGTTTGTGCCATGGAGGCGACACGAGCAGTAAGCTTACCTCCGGCTCGAGTGAGAGCAATGATGCAGGGGGAAGCGTGCTTGGTCCACATCATCAGGCTCGTGCCAAACGCGTTGTTTTTCTTTTTATGAAAGGTGGTCCATCACACGTTGACACTTTTGATCCCAAGCCGATGCTTGATCGAGATCATGGCAAGCCTTTGCCCTTTCCACTACCACGTGTAACGTTCGCCGAGCAGGGTAATTTACTGAAGTCTCCATGGAAATTTCGGAGATACGGACAGAGTGGGTTACCGGTAAGCGATCTTTTTCCTCACGTTGCCAAGCACGTGGATGATCTTTGCATTCTTCGCTCCGTACACGGGACTAATCCGGCACATGGAGGCGCGTTGTTAAAGCTACACACCGGGAGTGATCAATTTGTACGTCCAAGCATGGGAGCATGGGTCACCTATGGCCTGGGTACTGAGAATGAGAATCTGCCCGCATTTGTAACTATCTGCCCCACACTGGCTCATGGTGGTGTGAATAATTGGGGCGCAGCCTTCTTGCCAGCTTCCTGTCAAGGAACTCCCATGGGCAATGCATCGATGTCCTCGACAAAAGCTACAGTGAAACATATTACCAACGCAAAGCTGGATAGATCTGATCAACGCAAGCAAATGGATTTCATTTCCATGCTGAACCAGAGGCATCTCGCTGAAAATCCTGACGAGCAGGTGCTGTCCTCGAGGCTTGATTCATTTGAACTTGCTTTCCGCATGCAGAGGTCGATGCCAGAGATTCAATCCATTTCGCAAGAATCCCAAGCAACGAAGCGTCTCTATGGGATTGATGATCCAGTCACTGAAGATTTTGGTCGCCAGTGTCTAATGGCGAGGCGACTAATTGAGCGTGGTGTGCGATTTGTACAAGTCACTCACAGTGACAGTGAAGTGCAATGGGATCAACACAGTAATCTGTATCATGGGCACACTAAGAATTCAGCTGAAGTGGATAAGCCTATCGCAGGTTTCCTGATGGATTTGAAGCAGCGAGGATTGCTCAGTGATACGCTGGTGTTGTGGGGAGGGGAATTTGGAAGAACCCCCACAGCTCAAGGGAATAATGGAAGAGATCATAATCCACATGGTTTTACAATGTGGATGGCTGGTGGTGGTGTGAAGGGGGGGTATGCCTACGGGTCGACGGATGATTATGGCTACTATGCTGCTGAGAATAAGATGCATGTTCACGACTTGCACGCAACCATTCTCCATCTCCTCGGGATTAATCATGAACGCCTCACTTATCATCATGCTGGACGTGATTTTCGTTTGACGGATGTTGCTGGGCGTGTAGCCACTGACATATTTGCTTAAGCTATAGATGAGTAGGAGAGTG